>DAHWBL010000205.1 GCA_027323595.1 Acetobacteraceae bacterium
GCAGATCGCGCGGCCCGAGGAGGCGGGGTGGGTGGTCGATGCGGCGTTCGCGCAACTGCGCACCGGGCGGCCGCGGCCGGTGGCAATCGCGGCTCCGCTCGATGTGTGGCCCGCGCGCGCGGAGCAGACGCCGAGCGCGGCGCCGGTGGTGGTGCCGGCGCTGGACGTGGCGGCGATCGGCCGCGCGGCGGATTGGCTCGATGCGGCGCGCTGTCCGGCGATTCTGGTGGGGGGTGGGGCGCAATCCTGCGCGGCGGAGGTGCGTGCGCTGGCCGAGCGGTTGCAGGCGCCGGTGATCAGTTACCGGATGGGGCGCGGGGTTCTGGATTCGCGCCATCCGCTCGCGCTCGATGCCTATGGCGGGCATCTGATGTGGGCGGATGTTGACGTGGTGATCGCGATCGGCACGCGGGCGCAGACGCCGATGCAGGTGTGGGGCTCCGACGCGGGGATGCGGGTTATTCATGTCGAAATCGATCCGGATGAGATGGCGCGCATCCGCACCCCCGATCTGGCCATCGCCGACGATGCGGCGCGGGTGCTGCCCGCGCTGCTGGCGGCACTGCCAAATCGGGTGCGCCCGGCCGCGGATTTCGGCGCGGTGCGGGCGCGCACGCTGGCGGAGACCGCGCATCTGGCGCCGCAGCGCGCCTGGCTGGAGGCGATCCGCGCGGCGTTGCCCGAGGATGGCAAGGCGATTTTCGACATCACCCAGCTTGGCCATGTGTCGCGCATCTTCTGGCCGGTCTATCAGCCGCGCAGCTTTCTGGATTCGGGGTATCAGGGAACGCTGGGCTGGGGCTTCGCCACGGGGCTGGGCGCGCAGCGTGCGTGCCCGGGCGTGCCGGTGGTGGCGGTGTGCGGTGATGGCGGATTCCTGTTCACCATGCCAGAGCTCGCCACCGCCGCGCAGTTCGACATTCCGCTTGTCACCATCGTCATGAACGACAACGCGTACGGCAATGTGCGGCGCACGCAGGTCGAGGAATTCGGCAACCGCACCATCGGCAGCGATCTGCGCAACCCCGATTTCGGGGCGCTGGCGGCGAGCTTTGGCATCGCGGCGCATCGCGCGACCAGCCCCGAGGCGCTTCGCGTCAGCCTGCGCGCGGCACTGGAGCGGCGCGCGCCGGCGGTGATCGAGGTTCCGGTGGGGCCGATGCCCAGCCCATGGAACCGGCTGCGGTTCAGGCGGGTGCGCGGGGTGGCCGGTTGATCCAGATCAGTGAGGCGCGCGGCGGGACATGATCGGGTGGCACCTTCTTGACCGGCAATGGGGGCCAGCATGCGCAGCGCCGAGCAGATCTACGGGATCATCGTTCTCGCCACTTTCGTGATTTTCAGCCTGGTGCTCGCGTGGGAATCGCGCGGCTATCGCCGTCCGGCGCCGCCGGCGGGGCAGACGGGGTCGCGCGAGCCGCATTGAGCGGGGTGCGTTGAGCCGGGCGCATTGAGCGGCGCGGGGCGACGATAAGAAAATATCAATTCGTTTCGGGCATGGATGGCCGAGGTTTCAGCCATCAGGTGTCCATGTCGCATTTTTTCGCTCTGTTGCGTGCTCCGTTCGATCGGCTGGGCATGGTGGCGCGGCTGGTTTTTATCAGCCTGGCCTGCCTGGTCCTGGCAATCGCCTCGGTCGAGTTCTGGACGCTGCGCGCCGCCGAATCCTCGCTCACCGCCGCCGCGCAGCTTCAGCTCGAAACCAACCTGGCGTTGTTCCGTGAGCTGCTGAAGCCGCTCGGGTCGGACTGGCGGCTCGATGATGGCCAGCTCAGTCTGGGCGGGCAGCCGCTCGCCGGGCGGGACGACATCGTGGATGCGCTGCATCATGTCGGCAACGGCGTGGCCACCGTGTTCGCCGGTGACCAGCGGGTGGCCACCAACATCGTCGGGCCGGACGGCCGGCGGGCGGTCGGCACCCGTCTGGCCGCCGGGCCGGCCTATGACGCGATTTTCAAGGAGCATCGGCGCTATCAGGGAATCGTGCCGATCCTGGGGGTGCCGTATGTCACCATCTACGACCCGATCCGTGCCGCCGACGGGTCGGTGGTCGGCATCCTGTTCGTCGGCATTCCGACCGCGGAGCTGTATGCGCCGATCACCGCGCTGGTGCGCTCGGCGGCGATCGGCGGGGCGCTGTTGGCGGCGCTCGCCGCGCTCGCGAACTGGCTGGCCCTGCGCGGCACGCTGCGCCCGCTGGTGCGGCTGGCGGGGGCGACGCGGGCGCTGGCCGCCGATGATCTGACGGTGAGCGTGCCCGGCACCGCGCGGCACGACCAGATCGGCGATCTCTCGCGCGCGCTGGTGGTTCTGCGCGACGGCACCGCGCTGGCCCGCCGGCGGCAGGCGGAGGAGAGCGCGCAGTGCGAGGCCGCCGAACTGGCGCGTGGCGAAAGCATGCGCGCGATGGCAAGGCAGGTGGAGAGCCAGGCCACCACGGCGGTCGATCAGGTGGCCGAGGGCATGGCCCATGTGACCGAGGCCGCCGATGCGATGGTGCGGTCCACCAGCACGGTCAGCACCGAGAGCGAGCTGGTCGCCACCGCCGCCGACAGCGCGCAGACACAGACCCAGTCGATCGCCGCCGCGGTCGAGCAGCTCTCCGCCTCGGTGCATGAAATCTCCGGCCAGGTCAGCGGCGCGGCGGCCGCCACCCGTCGCGCGGTGGCCGAGGGCGAGGCGAGCAGCCAGGCGATCGGCGCGCTGTCCGACACCGTGGGCAAGATCGGCGAGATCACCCAGATGATCGCCGGCATCGCCGCCAAGACCAACCTGCTGGCGCTGAACGCCACCATCGAGGCGGCGCGGGCCGGCGAGGCGGGCAAGGGGTTCGCGGTGGTGGCCGGCGAGGTGAAGACGCTGGCCACCCAGACCGCGCGCGCCACCGAGGACATCACCCGCCAGGTCGGCGCGGTGCGCGCGGCCACCCAGGAGGCGGTGCGCCGGGTGGGTGGCATCGCCACGATCGTCGCCGAGGTGGACAGTGCCGCCGCCGCCATCGCCGCCGCCGTGGAGCAGCAGGCGACGACCACCCAGGACATCGCGCGCACCGTCGCCGGCACCGCCCAGGGCACCGCGGAGGTGTCGCGGCGGATCAGCGCGGTCTCCGCGGAGGCGACGGTGACCGGCGCGCGGGCGAACGAGGTGCGCGCCGGCGCGACCAGCACCGCCGCGGCGGTGATCGCGCTGCGCCGTGACCTGGTGAAGGCGATCCGCGATTCCGCGCCGGAGGTGAACCGTCGCGGATTTCCGCGCTATCAGATGCCGCAACCGGCCTGGCTGGTGCTGCCGACCGGCGAGCCGGGTGGGGTGGCGGTGCAGTTGCTCGATATTTCCGAGAGCGGGGCGGCGGTGTCGCCGCCGCCGGGGGGGATGCCGCATGGGCGCGTGCGGCTGCGCATCCCCGAATTGCTGCCCGACACGCTGGCCGCCGACATCGTGGCGCAGGAGACCGATCGGCTGCGGCTGCGGCTGGCGCCGGAGCCGGGGCAACTCGCCGGGCTGTCCGAGGCGCTGCGGCAGGTCGCGGCGCACCGCGCGGTTCGGGTGTCGGCCAGCCTCTGATCGCGGCCAGGTCGCCAGCGGGCTGGCGATGGGATAGAAGCGGCGCTCCGAAATTCGCCGGAGCGTTGCTGGGATGCGCATGATGGGATTCGCCGGCTGGAGCGGGGCCGGCAAGACGACGCTGCTCGCCCGGCTGATCCCGGCCCTGATTGCGCGCGGGCTGCGTGTGTCCACCATCAAGCATGCGCATCATCGTTTCGAGATCGATCTTCCGGGCAAGGATTCGTGGCGGCACCGCGAGGCCGGCGCGTCGGAGGTGCTGGTCAGCTCGTCGCGGCGCGTGGCGCTGATGCGCGAGTTGCGTGAGCAGGCGGAGCCGTCGCTGGAGGAATTGCTGGCGATGCTGTCGGCGGTGGATCTGGTGCTGGTCGAGGGGTTCAAGAGCAACCCGCATCCGAAGATCGAAGTGCATCGGCGCGGCCATGACCGCCCCTATCTGTGGCCGGCCGACCCCTCCATCATCGCGATCGCCACCGACCATCCGCGCATCGAGGCGCGGCCGATGGTGCTGGACATCGACGATATCGAGGCGATCGCGGATGCGACGGTGGCTGGAGCGGTGACGGTCAGCCGGGGCTGATCGGGGGCGCTGTAGCCCGGCGGGCGGCAAGGGCGGCGTCCGGCCAGGGGTCCGCGCCGAGGGCGGCGGCACGCCCGGCGATGCGGCCGGAGACGAAGGCCCAGCCGAGATGATGGCCGTGGCCTTCGAGCAGCACCCCGCCCTGCCCGGCCGAGCCGACCGCATACAGCCCGCCGATGGGTGCGCCGGCGGCGTCCAGCACCTCGCAGCGCGTGGAGATGCGCGCGCCGCCGTCGGTGAACACCACCCAGCTTCTGACCGGCCCCAGCGCGCAGAACGGCGCGCTTCGCAGCGGCTTCATGCCGTCGGCAAGCTGCGCGTTGTACTCCGCGACGGTGCGTTCCAGCGCGTCGGCCGGCACACCGAGCTTTGCCGCCAGCCCGGCGATGGTGGGGGCCTCGTGGTAGATGTCGCGGCGGTTGCGCCGATAGTCCGCGAGATAGGCGTAGGCGACGCCGGGTGCGGTGGAGATGAAGTTCGGCCAGGCGCTGAAGGTTTCGGCGATCTGTTGGTCCATCAAAATGAACGCGTTCCGCCCGGTCTGGCGCGGGACGGCGCGTTCGGGGGCGTCGCGTTCGTCGACGAAGCGCTGTCCCTCCTGGTTCACCAGGATGGCGCCGTGTTTGAACAGCGCGGGCGAGGGCGCGAGGTTGGTGGTGACGAAATTCATCAGCACCGGGCGCAGCATCCAGCCGGGCAGATGGCGCATGCACCAGCGGATGGCCAGCGCGATGGGGCGCGCGGGGGGAATCCGCTCGAACAGGTTTCCCGCCGGGGGGGCCACGAAGCGCAACTCCGGCCCCGACATGACCGCGCCATTGACGATGACGCCGCCGGCCTCGCGCACCAGGGCCTGGCCGTCGCCGGTGCTGGTGGGGTTGATGCCTTCCACCGCGGCGATTTCGGCCGGCACGAACAGGGATTTGATCTCGGCCGAGGCGCTGTAGTCACCGGTGGCGAGGATGACGCCGCGCCGGGCGGTGATGCGCGCGCCGCCGGCCGACAGCGCCACGCCGACCACCCGCGCGTTCTCGCGCAGCAGCGATTCCACCTGTGCGCCACAGCGGATTTGCACACCGAGCTGGCGCGCCCGCCGGCTGAGATGCTGAATGTAGGAGCGCGCGTGCGGCAGCACGTTGTGCATGCGCGGCACACGGTGCGGCGGCTCGGGCATGGCGTCGAGAAACACCACGCCCATCTGCATCAGCCATTCCACCATGTCGGGCGAATGTTCGGCGAGCAGGCGGCGAAGTTCGAGATTATCCTGATCGGCGAGGCCACGATTATCGGCGAACAGCGCCATGTCCTCGAAATGCGCCTGCGGGTCGTCCTTGATGCCGAGCGCGCGCTGCTGGGGCGTGCAGCTCGCGGTGATGGAGCCGACCGAGCGGATGGTGGTGCCGCCGAGGGTGGGATTTTTTTCGAGCAGAACCACATCGCACCCGAAGCGGGCCGCCTCGATCGCCGCGGCGAGGCCGGCGCCGCCGCCGCCGACCACCACCACATCGACGGTTTCGTGCGCGGGAGTGGTCATCCGCGGGTGCCGGTCATTGCGGGATCAACGCGATGGTGCCCAGATCCTGGTCGCCATCGCAGGTGACGACCGAGCGGACCTCCTCATGGTGGGGGCCGCGGATATGCAGCAGATATTTTCGCCCGTCGCGCAGGCCGGTGATGCGGAAATCACCGAATGCATCCGAGCGCGCCGTGTGCACGCTGTCATCGAACAGATCGACCGCGGTGACCTCGACATCGGCGAGCAGGTCGTCACTTGCCGCGTCGAACACCGCGCCGGCGATCCAGGGCTGGGGTAGGCCTTTCCACAAAACCCTTGGGCGTGCCTCGAATTCGGGATGGTGGATTGCCGCGTCGGCGGCGGCGGCGAGGAAGGCCGCGTCGTCCTCGTCGGCGAACAGGATCACGTCGTGCGGGCACACTTCCGCGCAGCGCGGCAACGATCCGGCATCGACGCGATGCGCGCAGCCGGTGCATTTCTGCGCCACGCCCACGTCCTGGTTCATGAAGATCACATCGTAGGGACAGGCATCCTCGCACATGCCGCAGCCGGTGCATTTTTCCTGGTCGATCCAGACCAGCCCGTCGTCACGCCGCTTGATCGCGTCCTCGGGGCAGGCCTTGACGCAGGCGGCGTTGTCGCAGTGCTGGCACATCATCGGCAGGTAGCTCATTTTCACGCGGGGGATCTGCCCGCGTTCCATGGAATGCACGTCGATCCAGAAATGTCCTGTTTGTGGCTGGGATTTTGTCCATGGCAGATAATCGGCGCCGACATGTTCGTCCTTGCAGGCGATCACGCACAACTGGCAGCTCGTGCATTTCTCCATGTCGATCAGGAATTTCTTTTTGCCGGGCTTGTTCATGCTCGTCATGACGACACCACCACACCCTGGCCGATCCCGGTGCCAGGCACGATATCGGCCGGATCGATCTTTTCGATCTGCACCAGGAAGCCACTGACGTTCATTTCGGGAACCTTGATGTCGGCGCCAGGGCCGTATTTTTCCAATGGTGACGGCGCGATCAGATTGATGCAGCCGCCGCGATCGACGATCTGGTTGGTCAGCATGGCCATGTCCATCTTGGCACCGTGATCGATCGAGACGGCGCCGGGGATGAGCCGTTCGGTGAGCATCGCGCCGGCCAGCACCGCGCCGCGTTCATTGAACACGCGCACGATGTCGCCATCGGCGATGTCGCGCGCCGCCGCCTCGTCGGGGTGCATCCGGCAGGGCTCGTACCAGTAGCCGTCGGGTCCGCGCACCTTGCCGATTTCCTTGATCCAGTCGATATCGTCGCCCTGCACGTGAAAGCGGAAGCGGGGATGGTTGGACATCACCGTCAGCGGATAGGTGGCCGCGCGGGCGGAGCCTGCCTGTTCGCGGTGGGTCAGCCATTTGGCCAGCGGCGGACGCTCCGCGTTGTCGGGATCAAGGGCGGCGATGCGGCCGGAGACGAATTCGATCCTGCCGGACAGGGTTTCAAGGCCGGTGGCGGTGGACCAGTACCATTGCAGCCCGCCGCCATGTTCGTCGTAGCCGTGCTCGCGCTTGATATCGACCCATTCTTCCCAGGTGGGGCAATCATAGATGACGAATTTGCGGTCCTTGAAGGCGGCCCAGTCCAGCCCGTGGCCGGTGTGGGCGAGGGTTCCCTCATAGGCGGATTTCATCCAGTCCTCGGCTGGCGGAAATGCCGCCTCCAGCCCCAGACGCAGGCCGATCATGCGGTGGATTTCATAGTCGCTTTTCGACTCGCCGACCGGCTCGACCGCCTGGTCCTGCCAGAACATCGCCAGCAGGTCGCTGCGCTGCACCGCGATCAGATCCTCATGTTCGTAGTTGGTCTGCGCCGGCAGGATCAGATCGGAATAGGGCAGATCATTTTCGAGCCAGGGATGCACACCGACGACGAAATCGATCATCGGGCTGCGCAGCGCCTCCAGCCATTTGAGCCCGTGCCCCCAACTGCCTGGCTGGCTGCCGTTCTCGTTCCAGACCATGCGGATGCCGGGATGGTCGATGCTGGGCGGGAATTGATAATGCTTGAACTGGTCTTCGGTCTTGGCCAGGGCTGCGGTGGTGCCGAACCACGAGACGGCGCGGTCCAGGATGGCCTCGGCGGCGAGGGTGCGGGGGATGAAGACCGGTGATTTCGGCCCCTTGCCGATGGCGTATTCGATCAATGGATTGAGCGCGATGCCGTGCCGGTCCACCTGCGGATAGCGCGGCACCTGGGCCAGGGATTTCTTGTAAAAGGAGGGCGCACCGGTGCGCAGGAATTGCCGGCCGGGCTTGCCGATGCCCTGCATGGCCAGCACATAGGCCTCCAGCCGGGCGGCCAGATGCGACATGGTGCCGCGGATTTTGGGGCCGCCGAAATAGACCGAGAAGCTGGTGCGTTTTTTCGCCCACTCGCGGGCCAGCGCGCGGATGGTGCGCGCCGGCACACCGGTGATCGGCTCCGCCCAGGCGGGGTTCTTGACCACGCCGTCATCCTCGCCCAGCACGTGGGCGGCGAATGCGTCAAAGCCGATGGTGTGTGATGCCACATAGTCCTTGTCGTAATTGCCTTCGCTGATCCAGCAATGCGCGAGCGCCAGATACAGCGCGGCGTCGGTGTTGGGCTTGAGCGGGATCCAGGTGTCGGCATGCACCGAGGCGGCGTAATTGAGGTCGGGTGCCAGCGCGATGATTTTGATGCCCGCACGCTTCAGCCATTTCGGCATTTCGAGCGCGATCGAGCCGGACATGCCAAGGCCGGTCGCCTCGGGGTCGTTGCCGGAGAAGATCACCATCTCGGTGTGTTCGAGCACGTCGTCCCACACCGCGTCCTGGTATGGCTCGCCAAGCGTCGCGTCGAAGCCCCAGACGTGCTTGGCGCCCCAGTAATAGCCTTCCCAACTGTCGGGGTTGCGCACCTGCTGCGTCCACCAGCCCCAGCCGAGATGTTCGCGGATCATGTCGAACAGATAATGACCCCAGAAATGCAGCGATTGCATGTAGCCGCTGTGGCCGTGCCCGTCCGCCTGCACCAGCACGGGTTCCATCGATCCGTATTTTTGGTGAATCCGCTTGATCTGATCGACGATGATGTCGATCGCGCGGTCCCAGCTGATGCGCGTGTAGCCGCTGTGGCCGCGCTGTTCGGTGTTGGGGTTGTCGGGGCTCCAGTCGTTGCGCAGCAGCGGATATCTCACGCGGGTGTCGGCGTGCACGCGCTGTTTCCAGGCGAAGGCCAGCGGCATCTGCACTTCTTTTTGCGGGCGGGTGAAGACGCCGCGCGTGCTGGTCTTGATTTCGTAGCGGCGCACCGAATCGGGGATATGGAACGGCCGCGAGCGCACGATGCGCGCGCTGGTGACTTCGCACACCAGCGGAAAATTCGACCGCGCGAGGCCGCTGGCCGGGTGGGACACATAGACGGTCCTCGGCTTCTCGTCCGCGATATGTTGATGGTCGGGTTGTTGATCGTTGGGCACCGGTCGCTCCTTCATCCTGGCTGTTCCCACCTTGCCCCGCCAGCGACCAGGCCCGCCGGCGGCTCGCCGCGCCAGGCCCTGGCGATGTTGGTCAGAACGTCTTCGGCTTCGACGATCATGTATTCGGGTTCGCCGCCCGAAATATGCGGCGTCCATAAAATATTGTCGAGTTCAAGCAGCGGCGAGTTCGCCGGTATCGGCTCGTGGCGATAGACATCGAGCGCGGCACCGCCCAGATGCCCGCTGGCGAGGGCGGCGTGCAGCGCGACCTCGTCGAGGATGCCGCCGCGCGAGCTGTTGATGATGTAGGCGCCCGGACGCATCTTCGCGAACAGGCCGGCGTCGGCGAATTTCTCGGTCTGTTCGTTGTAGGGCAGATGCAGCGAGACGAAATCAGACTGCGCCAGCAATTCATCGAGCGGGGCAAAGGTGATTCCGCCATAGCCGGCCTCGGCGGCGGGGGACAGCGGCGTGCGTTTGAAGTAGAGCACCCGGCAGCCCATGTCGCGCAGCCGGCGCGCGACGAAGCCGGAATTTTCGCCCATGCCGATGAATCCGACCGTGCTGTGGGCAAGAATGCGAAAGCCGCGCAGCCCGGACCAGTTGAATTTGTTGCGCGCCGGCGCATCGGAAAACGCCGCCGGCAGGGTCGGGTCACGCTGGCGCATGACCGCCTGGTGCGCGTCGATCAGACGGCGCGAGAGCGCGAAGATCAGTGCGGTGATGTGGTCCGTGCAGGACAGGCTGCTGAGCCGGATGAGGTTGGCCACCGGGATCGCGAGGCGGTCCGCCGTTTCTATGTCGATATTATCGACGGCGCGGCCGAATTGCTGGATCAGCCTGGCGCGCGGCGCGCAGGCCCGCACGCGCGCGCCCGGCAATCGGGCGGATTCCAGCACCACCACATCGGCCGTCGGCAATGCCTGGTCGAGCGTTGCGTCGTCGTCGCAGAAGGTGATGGCGATGTCGCGCGGCAGGCCCAGCCGGTCGGCCATCGTGGTCAGCCGCTCCAGCGGGGCGGAAAATTCGGGGCCGAAAAAATAGCGCAGGGTCTTTTCCCCCGCGGGCGTGATGGCGCGGCGCAGCCCCATCTCCATCAGGCGGAACAGCGTGTCTTCCTCGGCGAAGACGACGTGCAGGGCGCTGGCTGTCATGGTTTCATCCCCGCGATCGTGCCGGCAATTCCCGCGAGCGATCCTGCGGGTGTGCGTGCGCCAACCCTATCGGTGGTCGGGTGGGTGTCAACCGGCGGGGGGAGAGAATCATCGTGCTTGACTCTGCGGGCCAGGATATGCGCCGATCGTGGCGGTCGATCCGCCCGACGGAATCGTCATCGACAGCGCCGGGGCGGATCATCTGCATGGCGGCGAGGCGGCGATGCTGGCGGCCATCCTGACGCGGCTGGCACAGGCGGGGATCAGCGCGCGGGCGGCAGTGGCGCTCGCCCGCCATGTCGCGCGGCCGGTGCTGGTGGCGCCGGATGGTGCCGCCGCGGCGATGCTCGTGGCACAGCCGCGCGCGACATCTCCGACGCGCTGGCCTGCGTTGGCGCGCGCGAGGGGCAGCGGAGCGATCCGATCAGGGTGAGCAGCCGCGACTTTCGATGAGGCGCGGTGCCGGCCGGGTCAGAACGTGACCTTCATTCCGGCGAATCCGCCGAGCGGGGGGGCGATGTTGTAGCTTCTGGTGTTGGTGGCACCAGGCGCCTGGGCGAGGGGGACCGAGCTGGTCGGCGAGAAAGTTCCGTATGTGTAATAACGCGCGTCGAGCGCGTTCTGCACCAGGACGAAGAACTGGATGTTGCTGGTGACCTGGTAGCTGGCATTGAGATCGAGGCGGAAATAGGCCGGCATGGTGGCGGTGAGGTTGGCGGCGTCGCCGAACAGATATTGCCCGCTGGTGGCGACCCCGATCGCGCCCAGGGTCCATTCGTCGGTGGCCTTGTACTGCACGCCGAGTTTGAGCATGTGCGCGGGCACGCCGGGGAGTTGGTCGCCGCGGTGGACCGCGATGTTGCCGTTCGCGTCGGCGGCCGGGTTGTATGGGCTGGATTGCAGGAAGCCGCTCTGAAATGTTGCCTGGGTATAGGAATAATCGATCCAGGCGAGCCAGCGCGCGGTCGTCAGCCTGGTGCCGGCGTCGATACCCTGGCGGCGGGTCGTGCCGATGTTCTGGAAATAGCCGGTGCCCAGAATCGGGCTCTGGGTGAACATGATGTCGTCGGAGGTGTCGGCGCGAAAGCCGCTGAGGTTCCAGGTGAGTTTCGCGCCGGGCTCGGGGGCGAAGCCGCCGCGCAGGCCGAATTCCCAGGTGCGCGCGACGACCTGTTTCAGGTTCGGATCGCCGGTGAAAAAGCTGGCCAGGCTGCATGGCGCGGTTGGCGAGGAGCAGGTGAGTTCGGCCGGCGTCGGCGCGCGGTTGGATTCCGCGTAGCCGCCATAGATCGTGATGTCGGGGGTGAGCCGGTAGGTCAGCCCGGCGGCGGGGTTGAAGCGCTGATAAGGATGATTGCCGGTGAGCCCGGTGCCGGCGAAATCCTGGATGTCGATCCGCGCGACGTTGAAGCGCCCGGAGACCGTGGCGGTGAGATCAGGCGTGATGGTGAGCGTGTCGGTGAGGAAAATGCCGTAATAGGCGTCTGTGATGCCGGCGCGCACCGGGGCGATCGGGCCGCCGGGCAGGCCGATCGCGATGGCCGGGCCGGTGAAGTCGCGCGACAGCGGATCAAGCCCGCCCGAATAGGTGGTGGCGCCGAAGGTGGTGAGCGCGCCATCGAAGCTGACGCCGGCGACGAGCTGGTTGGCATGGTCGAACAGCGTGTCCGAATTGGTCATCTGCAACGAGGCGCCATAGCCGTTGGTGGTGGTGGTCTGCATCGCCAGCGACCCGTACAACCCGTTCGGCCCGAGCGTCGCCGCAAGCGGATTGCCGGCGGGATCGGTGGCGACCGAGCCGGGCGAGGCGCACAGATAGGCGTTGCCGCCGCCGCAGGGGGCGAGCGGGGAGCCGTTGCCGTTCGCGACGATCTGCTGAAGATTGTCGTAATATCCGAGCAGTTGCAGAGATGTGGTGTCGGAGAGTTCGTCGCTGCCGGTGAGCCCGAGGCGGGCATATTTGTTGCTGATCGCGTTTGGCCCGGTGAATTGCGCGCGCGGATCGGCGTTCAGCAGGTCCACCGGCACGGTGCCGGGGCCGTTCAGGACGGTCTGGGCGATATCGACATTGACGTGCAGCTCCGCCTGTTCGCCGCGCCAGCCGATGTCGCCGTAGAACTGGCGCAGGCGCGAGGATTGTCCGTCACGCCAGCCCTGCTCGTTCAGGCCGGAGCCGGCGAGATAGACCGCGGTGTCGTCGAGCTTTTTGCCGTATTGGAACTGGCTGGAGAACTGGCCGAACGAGCCGCCGAACACGTCGATCTCGCCGCCCTGGTAGGTGAAGCCGTCCTTGAGCCGGATGTTGAGCGCACCGCCCAGCGCGTTCAGGCCGAACACAGGATTGGCGCCTTCCAGTTCGATCCGGTCGATCGCCAGATCAGGGATCAGGTCCCAGTTCACCGTGTCGCCGAACGGGTTGTTGAAGCGCGCGCCGTTCAGATAGACCGCAAGGCCCGACGGCGTGCCCTGCAGCGGCGATGCCTCGAAGCCGTGATAGAACAGGTCGGGCTGGAACGGATTGCCCGCGGCATTGTCCAGATGCACGCCCTGGGTCTGGTTCTCCAGCGCGCGGGTGGCGCTGGGCGGGCCTTGCAGGGCGATGTCCTTGCCGGTCAGCACCTGGGTCTGTCCGGGCACGGTGTCGCGATTCACCCCCGAGCCGAGCAGCGGCGTGGGGGCGATGATGTCGACGGTGGGGAACGGCTCATCCGGCGCGGCGGCGGGCGCGCTCTGGGCGGCGGCGATGGTGGGCAGGCACAGCACCGTCACCAGGGCGCAGCCGGACAGGAGCCTCATCGACATTCCCTTGCGGCGACAGCGATTTTCCTATGCGGCCAGCGATGCGGTGTTACTGCGCGTCATAGGCGTTGGTGCGGATATAGGTCCAGAGCGAGTCGATCTGTTCGTCGGTCAGCTTGCCCTGCCAGGAGGGCATCGCGTTCTTGCCGTTCAGCACCGAATGGACGAAGCGCGGATGCTCGTTGGCGTGCAGGCGGCGCAGGTCGAACGAGACGCCGGTGTTGTTCACCAGTTCCTCGCCATGGCAGGTGGAGCAGAATTTGTCGTAGGCCCGCGCTCCGGCGGCGATTTTGGCGGCGTCGATGGGCGGGTCGGCGTGGGCGGCCAGGGTGAGGCAGGCAATGGTGGCGCACAGGGCGGCGATCGACGTTGTTGGGTGCATGGGCTCTTGCTGCGGTCGGAAAGAAGGGCGGCGAAATCAGCGAAAATCC
The DNA here is from genome assembly GCA_027323595.1 of Acetobacteraceae bacterium. Classification (GTDB taxonomy): domain Bacteria; phylum Pseudomonadota; class Alphaproteobacteria; order Acetobacterales; family Acetobacteraceae; genus CAIVDX01. Next base: position 13,528 of record DAHWBL010000205.1, read on the forward strand.
GCCCCGGCCCCCCTGCCCGCTCGCGCATCGA
>DAHWBL010000292.1 GCA_027323595.1 Acetobacteraceae bacterium
GCGTCAGAAAAAATCGCCTCCACCTGTCCGGTCACCAATGCCGCGCCCTGGGCCGCGATCACCCCGCCAAGGCTGACCAGCTGGATCGCCTCGGGCGGCCAGCCCTGGCTGCGCGCCAGCTCCATCGCCAGCCACCCGGTCAGGGCGCTCGGCGAGGACACCCCGATGCGTCGGCCCTTGAGATCGCCCACCGCGCGGATCGCGGGGTCGGCGACGATCAGCCCCAGCCCCATCGGCGGGCGCACGAACCCGCCGACCACGATCTCTGGCGCGCCCTTCACGAGATATGCGAAATCGGTGCTGCCGCTAAGCGCGATGTCGGCGGCCCCGCCCACCATCGCCTGCTGCAACCGCGCGGCGCCGGCGAAGACCAGCGGCTCGATCCGCAGCCCGTGGGCCGCGAACTGTCCATGATCGATTCCCACCTGCAACGGTGCGAAGGTCCAGGTGTTGGAGGCGATACCCACGCGCAGGCTTTCCTGTGCACAGGCCGGCCCGGCGAGCAGCGCGCACAACGCCGCGGCAAGCCGGCGCATCATCTACTGGCTTGCCCAGACGATGCGATGCATCCAGGTGACATCTGGAAGGCTGAAGGAATAGTCAGGATGTTCGGGATTAAGGCTCTTCAGCTCGATGCGTCGCGCGGAGCGGCGGGTGAGCTGCTTGGCCATCACCTGGCCGCTCGCCGTGCGCACCACCACCCGATCGCCGCGGCGGATCGGCGCGACCGGCGAGACGATCACCATGTCGCCGTCACGATAGACCGGCTCCATCGAATCGCCGGCGATCTCCAGCGCATAGGCATGCGGATCGCCCACCTCGGGCAGCGTCACCTCGTCCCAACTGCCGCCCACCGGATAGCCGCCATCGCCGAAATACCCGTCCCCGCCAGCCTGGGCGAGGCCGATCAGCGGAATGCGGCGTGACTGCGCAAGGCGCGAGGAGGCGAGCGCGCGTTCGCCCGACACCAGCGGGCTGAATTGCTCCAGCGTGGTGTCGGTGGCGTCCAGCACCTTGGCCAGGCTCTCGGTCGAGGGCCAGCGGGCGCGGCCATCGGGCATGCGGCGCTTGGAGGGGTTGAAGGTGGTCGGGTCCAGCCCGGCGCGGCGCGCGAGGCCCGAGGCGGAAAGCCCGTTCTCGGCGGCGAGCGTGTCGAGCGCGCGCCAGATATCGTCGTGCTTCATGGTGGGCTCGCTCTGTGGGGGCTGCATCATGTTAGGACTTGCGGCAGAAGGGAATAGGAAAAAACACCGAAAACGAGCTTATTTTAGGTTGCGGAGCCGTGGCGGGCTGCTACTCTGCGACGAGTTGTTCGCTAAATGTTCTTGACACAGGAGTCGCGATCATGCCCAACGCAGCCCGGAGATTGACCCAGATGCACCATGCGGCGCGGCCGGAAGCAGCCTGCGGGCAGGCGTTTCGCAGCGCCGCGGAAGCCTGGTTCTGGACGATGGCGGCACTCACCGCCCGACGCGAGGGCGCCAGACGCAGCGGGCCAGCCGGTGTAAGACGCCCCTGCGAGCCGGACGACATATTGAAATCACTTGATAATCTCTACCGCTCCGGCCGCATCGATCTCGCCCACGCCCGCATCCTGCGCATCTGGGGGGAACGCGGCCACGCGCCGGACCCAACCCGTGGCGCCGAGCGCGCGGAAGCCGGGCTGTGGCAGCAGGCGCTGGCCAGGCTGGAATGGCCGCTGCGGGTGAAGGGAATCGTGATCTAAGGTAATTGTCCTAATGATAGGAAAAAAAACGTTGACTCTTCCTCAACCCTCCTGCTAGAAACTGCCTGTCGGCGGGCGAGCCATGCCCGCTGGACGTTTCCTCCCCTAATCACCTTGCCGCCGCCCCCAAACCACCGGGAGCGGCGGTTTTTTTATGTCCAGGAAAGGCCCCAGACCATGGCATTCAACCCCCGCAACCTCTCGGTTCTCGCCTACGCCAACGGCTTCACCCTCTGGCACTACAAGGCCGACGAAAAATCCGAACCCCGCCAGCCGGGCTACCTCGACGATGCCGCCGACCTGCTCACCGCCGGCGATCTGATGATGGTCTCCGCGCGTGACGGCGCCTGCTGCCTGTGCGTGCTGCCCGGCATCGAGGGCGCGGTGTTCACCGCCCCGATGGCGTAGCCGGCGCAGCATCATCGGCCACGCGCAGCACCTCCGCGCGGTGCCGTGCCAGCCCCGCCTCGGTCGGCCGCATCTGGCCGTCCGCGGCGCGGCGGGCGAGCCCCAGATCCGCCAGCCGGGCGAGGCAGCGCGCATCCTTCAGCCCCTCGCCAGGCGCCTCCGGCCGCCCCGCCGCGCCGGCCAGAACCAGCCGGTGCAGTGCTGAGCGACAGCAGCTCTCGAGATAGGGTTCGTCGTACATCGTCGCCACCATCCATGCAGCCGTGCGCCGGGGGGCTTTCGCCGCGCCGGCTTGTGCGGCAAGAGCGGTCCATGCTGCATCTTGTTTCAGGACTCGGCCAGGGCCTGGCCATGCCGGTGCTGCGCCGGCTCGACCCCGAGCGCGCGCACACCCTCGCCATCCGCGCCCTGCGCGCCGGCCTCGTTCCCGGCGACCCCGCCCCGGACGATCCGGCCCTGTCGGTTCACGTGCTGGGCATGCACTTCACCAACCCGATCGGGCTTGCCGCCGGCTTGGACAAGAACGCCCTGGCGCTCGGCCCGCTGTCGCGTGCCGGCTTCGGCCTGATCGAGGCCGGCACCGTCACCCCGCGTCCGCAACCCGGCAACCCGCGTCCGCGCCTGTTCCGCCTCACCGAGGATCGCGCGGTGATCAACCGCTTCGGCTTCAACAGCGAGGGCATCGCCGCTTTTGTCGCGCGCCTCGCCGCCCGTCCGTCCGGTTGCGCGCGGGTCGGCGCCAATATCGGCATCAACAAGGACAGCACCACCCCGGCGCAGGACTACGCGGCCCTGGTCGCCGCCCTGGCCGGCCACGTCGATTACATCACAATCAACGTCTCTTCGCCCAACACCCCCGGCCTCGTGCGGCTACAGGCGCGCGACAGCCTGGACCCCATCCTCGCCGCCATCCGAGCCGCCGTGCCCGCGCCGCCGCCGCTGCTGGTCAAGCTCTCGCCCGACCTGCCCGCCGAGGCGCTCGAAGCGGTGGTGGAGACCGCCATCGCGCACCAGGTCGCCGGCCTGATCGTGTGCAACACCAC
>DAHWBL010000210.1 GCA_027323595.1 Acetobacteraceae bacterium
GTGACCGACGTCAAGCTGGTCGCCATCGCCAAGGGGCCGGACCGCGACGCCGGGCGCGAATGGTTCCACACCGACGACGCGCCGCCCTTCCAGTTGCCGCCGCGCGACCCGGTGCTGTACTACCTCCAGCGCCTGCGCGACGAGGCGCACCGCTTCGCCATCACCACCCACCGCGCCGGCCGCGCCAAGGCGCTGATCGGCAGCGAGCTGGACGAGATCCCCGGCATCGGGGCGGCGCGAAAGCGTGCGCTGCTCAATCATTTCGGCAGCGCACGAGGAGTGAAGCAGGCCGGCCTCGCCGACTTGCAAGCCGCCCCCGGCATCAACCGCGCCACCGCGCGCGCCATCTACGGTTTTTTCAATCCCGGCGTGCGGCTGGAGGACTGAGCGGCAAGCAGGTGCCGTGGTTGCAAATCTTATCCCCCGGTTACACGCAGCCGTTATAGGGTCGATCGTCAACCAATGGAGTATGCGCCATGCGCAAGCTGTCTCTCGCGCCCGCCTTCGCGGTCCTTCTCGCCGCCGCCCCGCTCGCCGCGCTGGCCCAACCAGCCGCGGCGCCAGCCACGTCGAGCACCCCCGCCACGGCGAGCGAAACCATGACGCGCGACCAGTTCCTCGCCCGCGCCACCGACCGCGCCGGCAGGATGTTCGACGCGATCGACGTGAACCACACCGGCAGCGTCACCCGCGAACAGGTGCGCGCCTACATGCACGCCCATCACGGCCAGCGCATGCAGCCACCGCAATAACGCAATAACCGCCCAGGCCGGTCAGTCCCGATCCGCGTAGGGATTGACCGTGCCGCGCATCTGCAACCGGATCGGCACGCCGGGCAGCTTGAAGGTCTCGCGCAGCCCGTTCACCAGATAGCGCTGGTAATCCTCGGGCAGCAATTCGGCACGGGTGCCGAACAAAATGAACGTCGGCGGCCGCGCCTTCGCCTGCGTCATGTAGCGCAGCTTCAGCCGCCGCCCCTGCACCAGCGGTGGCGGATGGCGTTCGAGCATCTGCTCGAACCACCGATTGAGTGCCGCGGTCGGCAGCCGCGTGTTCCACACCACCGACGCCGCGCGCACCATCGGCAGCAGCTTGTCGATGCCCGCGCCGGTCAGCGCGGAAAAGGTCAGCACCGGCAACCCCTTCATCTGCGCCATCGAGGTTTCCAGCCGGTCGGTGATCGCCCGGCGGGTGGCGTCGCGGTCGCCCACCGCATCCCATTTGTTGAGCGCCAGCACACAGGCGCGGCCCTCGCGCTCGATCAGCCGGGCGATGTGCAGATCCTGGTCGTGCAGCCCCAACGTCGCATCCACCGTCAGCACCACCACCTCGGCCATCTTCAGCGCCTCGATGCTGGAGGAGGTGGAGATTTTCTCCAGCCCCTCCTCCACCTTGGCGCGCCGACGCAGCCCGGCGGTGTCGATCAGCTCGATCTCGCCCTGCGCGTCATGGATGCGCACCGCGATGGCGTCGCGGGTGAGGCCGGGTTCGGGGCCGGTGATCATCCGCTCGGCGCCGAGCAGGCGGTTGAGCAGGGTGGATTTGCCGGCATTGGGACGCCCGACGATGGCCAGCTTCAGCGGCCGGTCGCCATCCGGCTCCTCGGTCTCGGACTCGGGCGGCAGCCGCTCGACGATCTCGCTCATCAGGTCGGAGACACCCTCGCCATGCTCGGCCGACACCAGCACCGGGTCGCCGAGCCCCAGCTCATAGGCCTCCAGCGCCGCGTGCCCCGCCGCCCTTCCCTCCGCCTTGTTGGCCACCAGCAGCACCATCCGCCCCGACCGGCGCAGGAAATTGGCGAACGCCCGGTCGGTCGGCGTCAGCCCCTCGCGCGCGTCGATCACGAACAGCACCAGATCGGCATCGACGAACGCCGCCTCCGCCGAGGCGCGCATCCGCCCCGCGATCGAGCTCGGCGGCGCCTCCTCCAGCCCGGCGGTGTCGATCATCATCACCCGCCGCCCGCGCAGCAGCGCCTCGGCCTCGCGCCGGTCGCGCGTCACCCCCGGCGTGTCGGCGACGATCGCCAGCCGCCGCCCGACCAGCCGGTTGAACAGGGTGGATTTGCCGACGTTCGGGCGGCCGGCGATGGCAACGACCGCTGGCACCCGCCTCAGCTCCAGGCCGCGAGCGTGCCGTCGGCGGTCAGCGTGAACAGCAGCCCCGCCGCCGCCACCGGCGACACCGTCGCCGGCCCGGCCAGCTCGGTCTGCGCGAGCAGGCTGCCATCCACCGGATTGACCGACTGGAGCTGCTTGGTGGTGGACACGAACACCAGCCGCCCGCTGGCCAGCAACGGCCCGACCCAGAAGATCGCCCCGCGCGAGCGCTCCGGCTTTTCGTAGCGCGGCAGCGTGCGCTGCCAGCGCGTCGCGCCGGTGTCGGCGGCCAGTGCCATCGCCACCTGGTCGTTGGTCACCAGAAACAGCGTGTCGCCGATCAGCAGCGGCGTCTGCCCGCCGCCGAAGGCGCGCGTCCACAGCCGCCGGCCGGTGTTGCGATCGATGCACACGGTGATGTTGGCGACCGAGGTGGCATAGACCCGCCCGCCATCCACCACCGGCATGCCGCGCACGGTGGAAAAATCGGTGGCCGCGACCCGCCCGCTGCCCGCCGCCAGCGAATCCGACCACGCCACCGCGCCGGTATCGGCATGCACGCCCGACAGCTCGCCGCTGCCGAAGCCGGCGATCACCAGCCCGTCCGCCACCGCCGGGCTCGCCTCGGACAGCACCCGCGACAGCGAATCCTTCGCCTGATACGACCAGATCTCGGCGCCATCGTTCACCGAGGCCGCAACCAGCCGGCTGTCGATGGTGGTATAGTAAAGCCGGTCGCCCTCGCGGATCGGCGCCGAGCGGCCCGGCGTCGCGGTCGGCACCCGCCATTTGATCGCGCCGCTCGCCGCATCGAGCGCCATCAGCTCGGCGCGCCCGGTGGTGGCCCACACAGTGGCGCCGTCGGTGCTCATGCCGCCGCCGATATTGGTGCTGCGGTCATGCGCGGGCCTGGTGTCGGTGCGCCAGACGCGGCCGCCCGAACCGAGGCTCCAGGCGGTGACCTGCGCGTCGGAATCCATCGCGAACACGCGCTGCCCGGCGATCAGCGGCTGCGCGGTCATCGCCGCGCGATAGCCGGCGCCATCGCCGATGTCGGAGCGCCACACCCGCGACATGTTGGCGCCACCCACCAGATGCCCGGGCAGATGCCGCGCGGTGCGCTCGGGCATCAGCCAGTCCGCGTTGGTCTCCGCCGGCGGCAGCACCACCGGCCGGCTGTCCTTCTCCTGCCCCGCACCCTGCCCGGGGCCGCTGTCGGTCAGGATGTTCTCGCGCGTGCCCTCCAGCGGCGGCTTGTTCGCGGTGAACAGGTCGTCGAAGAAATCGCCCGAGGTGATGCTGTCGATGGTCTCGCACCCGGCCAGCAGCAGCGGTCCGAACAGCGCGGCGCGGCGGCCGAGGCGAAAAACAGGACGGGTCATGCATCAAGCCTTTGCAGCAGCGCGGTGGCGCGGCCGCGCACCGGATCGGGCGCGGTGGTGTCGGAGGTGATCGCACGCAGGCTGTCGCGGGCGCGGTCCAGATTGCCGGCGCGGATGTCCAGCAGCGCGGATTGTTCCAGCGCCAGGCTGCGCAGCGGGTTGGTCGGCGCGGTCAACGGCCCCACCTTGTTGCGCAGCGCCGCCGGATCGGCGTCCGCCGGCGCGTGCGACACCGCGGCGAGCGTGGCGGTGTCGCGCAGCAGTTGGTCCGCGCCCGGATCGGCCGCCACCTGGTCCCACAGCGCCTGCGCGCCGGCATGGTCGCCGGCGGCGTCCTTGAGCCCGGCCTCGTCGATGCGCGCCAGCGCGCGATAGCCGGGCCCCGCCTGCGCGGCGAGTCGGGCGAAACCGGCGATCGCCTGGTCCCGCCTGGCGGGGTCGGCGGCGTCGCGCTGGGCGGCCAGAAACAGCGTCGCCTCGGCCTCGCGGCCGGCCTTGAGATGGGCGCGCCACGCCTCCCAGCCGCCGACCGCGGCGATGATCAGCACCGCGCCGGCGATGCCGACCCAGCCATAGCGGCGCAGCAGCGCCCGCGCCTGGTCGGCGCGGAGGTCCTGTTCGACCTCATCGAAAATATCGGGCACGTGGTCCTCATGCTGAACTGGGCGTCGCGGCCGGGGCATCGCGGCCGGCCGGACGCGAACGGGGCGGACCATAGCCGGGCGGACAGTGAGGGGCAATGAAGCCGCCGCGCGGGCGTTATGCCGGGCTTAACCCGCACCGGCGATGCTCCCGCCCATGCGCCATCTTCTGCCCGGGCTGTTGCTGCTGCTGGCCGGCTGTGACGGCCTTGCCGCCAATGCCGGCTATCTGCTGTCGGCCGACATGGCCTCCATCATGATCATCGGCCGCGGCGCGCCGGACGTCGTGGTCTCCGCGCTCTCCGGGCGGGACTGCAACGTCGTCAATCTGGACAACCGCCTCGCCTATTGCCGGCCGCGCGAACAGCCACCAACACCGCAGCCGGTCTGCGTGCCCACGCTGGGCATCGCCGACTGCTTCGCCAACACCCCACCCGGCCAGCGGGGCCTCGCCGACCATGACAGGCTCTCCGCCGAGCAGGCCAAAAACCTCGATGCCGGCTGGCTGGAGCGCCAGATCGGCACGTCTGTTCAATAACGCCGGGGTTCAGTAGCGCCGGCCGGCACAGGCCGGCCGGCGCCATCCGATGGCCTACTGGAACACGATCTCGACGCGCCGGTTCTGCGGCTCGCGCACACCCTCGGCGGTCTTCACCAGCGGATTGCTCTCACCAAAGCCCTGGATGCCGATCTCGCTGGCCGGAACCCCGTCCTTCACCAGCTCGGCGGCCACCGCCTTGGCGCGGCGGACCGACAGAGCCTGGTTATAGGCCGCGGTGCCCGACAGATCGGTGTAGCCGTTCACCGCGATCTTGGTCACCGCCACCTTGTGGCTGTTGGCGGCGGCATCGGCGACGATCTCACGCGCCCGCGCGGTCAGGTCGGCGCGATCCCAGTCGAAAAACACCAGGTAGTTGCGGCTCAGCGCGGCCGGCGGCGGCGCCATCGGCGCGGCCGAGGCCATCACCACGCCGGGATGGTTGAAGGCGTAGCGCAGCCCGAGCAGGAACGACCAGTTGAAGTCGTTGTTGAACAGCGCCGAGGCCCCACCCACGGCCGGGCCCGAATAGGCCACACCCTGGTAGTTGCGGTTGCCGTCGGTGCCCATGAAGCGCGCCTCGCCGGTCACCGACAGGCCAGGAACCGACGCGACCGGATAGGCAACACCGGCGATCGCCTGATAGGCGAAGGCGCCGCGCGTGTTGTTGAAATAGCCGGTGCCGCCGCCACTGGTGAGGTTGGTGCCGCTGAGCTGGTTCCAGCTATAGCCCGCGCCCGCGCCGATATAGGGCGTGACCACCCAATGCACCGGCAGATCATACAGCACGTTGGCCATCGCGCCGTATTTCTGCTCGCCGCCATGCGGGCTGATCACCCCGCCGGCGTTGGAGCCGAACTGGTTGGTGCGCCAGTCCCCCTCGATCTCCACCCGGATGCCGTTGCCCAGGCCATAGCCCAGCGCGCCGACCCCGACGAGACCAAGATCATTGCCAAACGAGCCGCTGCTGGTGGTGCTGCCACCGCCATAGCTCTGGGTGAAGGATTTGACGTGCGAATCGGTCATCAGATTCATGCCGAAGCCGCCCGACACATAGGGGCCACTCACCGGCTGGGCATGAAGCGCCACCGGCAGCGACAGGATCGTCGCGGCGAGCAGAACATTGCGAAATTGCATGGACTTTCTCCTGATTGGTAACGGCGCGCGTGATGCACCAGTTGCCGATGCTGCTGGTCATCATCGCGTGAGCAGCAGATGGAACATCGTCTCGCGAAAGGCGAGATGAAACTGCGAAATCAAAGGCCTGCTATCAAAGATTTGAAATGCATGTGCCTGTTCGGACACAGGTATTTGCCGCAATCACCACCCTGGTCGCGCGCCACGATTGCAATTCACAAGTTTGTGCCTGCGACTCACAGGATCGTGGCTGAAAATGGCGGCACACCATCAGGTGTTTCGAACTCCACCACCCACAGATCCGGATCGCGCGCGAGCTGGCGCTCGACATAGGCATCCGCGCCCGCCTGATCGACCACGCCCGGCCCGGTGCCGCGCAGCCAGGCCGGCGCGCCGTCCGCGGCGCGGGTCTGCGCCAGCACCACCAGCCCCGCACGGGTGCGCAGCACCGCCAGCACGCCACCGGCATCATCGTCGCCATGGCGAAGCACCGCGCCCATCTGCCCCTGCGTGTTGGCGGTGCGCAGCGCCGCACTCACCCACAGCGCCGTCTTCACCCGCGCTTCCATCGCACCCTCCCCCGCGCTTCCATCACACCCTCGATCGCCCGCCGCTTCCTTGACGCGACAACCGCGCCACCATAGCAGCAAAGCCCCACCGCCGGAGCCGCCCGCCATGCGCCCCCTCGCCGCCCTCATCCTCGCCGCCCTGCTCGCCGCCACCCCGCTGCGCGCCCGCGCCGCCGACCCGCTCGCCTTCGGGCTGGACTGGCGCGCCGAGGCCGAATATGGCGGCTTCTATCAGGCGCTGGCGACCGGGCTGTATCAGGCCGCCGGGCTCGACGTCAGCATCCGCCAGGGCGGGCCGCAGGTGAACCAGACCCAGTTCCTGCTCGCCGGGCGGCTGGACGCCGCGATCGCGTCCAACTCGTTCCTGGCGCTGAATTTCGCCCGCGAGGGCCTGCCGCTGCGCGCGGTGGCGGCGATGTTTCAGCGCGATCCGGCGGTGCTGATCGCCCATCCGGGCCGCGGCAACGACAATTTCGCCGCGCTGAAGGGCAAACCGATCCTGATCGGCGCCGACAGCCGCTCAAGCTGGTGGCCGTTCCTGCGCGCCCGCTTCGGCTACGACGACGCGCAGATCCGCCCCTACACCTTCAATCTCGCCCCCTTCCTCGCCAACCTCGACGCGGTGCAACAGGGCTATCTGGGCTCGGAGCCCTGGTCGATCCGCCAGGCCACCGGCACCATGCCGGTGGTGCTGCTGCTCGCCGATGCCGGCTTCACCGGCTATGGCAGCCTGGTCACCGCCGGCCCCGCGCTGCTCGCCCGCCGCCCCGGCGTGCTCACCCGCTTCCTGGCCGCCACCGCCGCCGGCTGGACCAGCTACCTGCACGCCGACCCCACGCCGGCCAACAAGCTGATCAAACAGGAAAATCCGGAGATGACCGACGATCTGCTCAGCTATGGCCGCCAGGCGCTGATCGATCACGGCATCGTCGAATCCGGCGACGCGCTGGCCGGCGGCATCGGCGTCATGACCGACGCGCGCTGGGCCGGCTTCGTGCAGGCGGTCACCGCGCAGGGGCTCTATCCCGCCGATCTGAACTGGCACGCCGCCTACGATCTCAGTTTCCTCCCCCGGCCTTGACCATGGCCTCACCCTGACCATGGCCGGCCCCCTGCTCGGCCTGCATGGCATCGCCCGCCGCTTCCCCGGCGGGGTGGAGGCACTGCGCGGCATCGACCTGGCGGTGCAGGCCGGCGACTTCATCGCCCTGCTCGGCCCCTCGGGCTGCGGCAAATCCACCCTGCTGCGCCTCATCGCCGGGCTCGACCGGCCAGACGCCGGCAGCATCACCTGGCACCAGGCCGCCCCGGCGCCGGGCGAGATCGGCTTCGTGTTCCAGGACGCGACCCTGCTGCCCTGGGCCAGCGCCGCCGACAATGTGTGGCTGCCGCTGCGCCTGCGCGGCATCGGCCGGGAGGCGGCGCGACACGATGTGGCCGCCGCCCTCGCCCGCGTCGGGCTCGCCGGCTTCGAGCACGCCCGCCCCGCCCAGCTCTCCGGCGGCATGCGCATGCGCGTCTCCCTCGCCCGCGCGCTGGTCGGCCGGCCGCGGCTGCTGCTGATGGACGAACCCTTCGCAGCACTCGACGAATTCACCCGCCACGGCGTGCAGGAAGACCTGCTGCGGCTATGGACCCAGATCGGCTGCACCGTGCTGTTCGTCACCCACTCCATCTACGAGGCGGCGTTCCTCGCCCGCCGGATCGTGCTGATGTCGCCCCGCCCGGGCCGGATCAGCGGCGAGATCGCCAACGACCTGCCGCCGCTGCCATCGAGCCGCACCGACCCGCGCCACGGCGAGTTGGTGGCCCGCATCACCGCCGCCCTGCGCCCGGCGCTCGCCGCATGAGCAACCCGGTGCCAGGCCGGACGGTGCCAGGTTGGGCGCCCTGGGGCTTCGCCCTGCTCGCGCTCGCCATCTGGGAGGGCCTGGTGCGCGCGCTCGGCGTGCCGGTGTTCATCCTGCCCGGGCCGGTCGCGATCATCGCCGCCTTCCTCGCCGACCCGCTCGGCCTGGCCCAGGCGCTGGCCAGCACGCTGGCCGTCACCGCCGCCGCGCTCGCCGCCGCCGCCGCGCTGGGCACCGCGCTCGCCGCCCTGATGGCCGCCTCGCCCTGGGCGCGCGCGGCGATCCAGCCCTGGGCGGTGGTGCTCCAGGTCACCCCGATCGTGGCGATCGCGCCGCTGATCATCATCTGGATCGACCAGCCCTTCGCCTCGCTGGTGGTGTGCGCCACGATCGTCGCCTTCTTCCCGGTGTTCTCCGCCACCGCCGCCGGGCTCGCCGCCACCCCGCGCGACCTGCGCGACCTGTTCGCGCTGAACGGCGCGGGCGCATGGGACGAGCTGGTGCTGCTGCGCCTGCCCGCAGCACTGCCGTTCTTCCTGTCGGGCCTGCGCATCTCCGGCGGGCTCGCCCTGGTCGGCGCGGTGGTGGCCGAGTTCGTCGCCGGCTCCGGCGGGTTCGCCTCCGGCCTCGCCTACCGCATTCTGGAGGCCGGCTACCGGCTGCAGATCCCGCGCATGTTCGCCGCCCTGGTGCTGCTGTCGCTGGCCGGGCTGGCGATCAACGCCGGGCTTGGCTGGGTCGAGCGCCGCGCCCTGGCGGATCGGTGATCGCCACCTTGAAACCCGTCGCCGCTATGGGCAAAATCGCCGCATGACCAAAGACAGCATGACCGAGGCGCAACGCGCCTACGAAGCCAAACGCGCCGCCAAGGCCGGGGTGAGCCTGGATAAATGGCTCGCCGCCAAGCGCCGCGACCAGCAGAACGAGGCCGCCGCGCGCGCCGCCGCGCTGGCCGCCGCCAAACCGGACAAAAAGCCCGGCCTGCTCTCCCGCCTGATCGATCGCGCCCACAAACCGATCTGATCGCCCGCCCCGATGCTCGCGGTGCATGCCGACTGGAGCATCGATGCACGCAAGCGCTGGATGGTCCGCGCCCACGGCCACCCCGGACACTGGCGGCTCGGCCCACCCGAGCCGGTCGGCGATCCGTCGAGCCTGCTCGCCCGGCTGCGCGCCGACGCCGGCAACGACCCCGTCGCGCTGGGGGTGGATTTCCCGATCGGCCTGCCGCGCGCCTACGCCGCCGCCGCCGGGGTGGATCATTTCCCCACCTTCCTCGCCGGCCTCACCGCCACCGAGGCCTTCTTCGAGGTCTGCGAGCGGCTCGACCAGATCAGCCTCGCCCGCCCGTTCTACCCGCGCCGACCGACCGCGGGCATGCGCCGCGCCGCCCATGCCGCCGCATTGGGCCTGGCCGGCCCCGCCGACCTGTCGCGCGCCTGCGACCGCGCCACCGCCACCCGCCCGGCCGGCGCGCCGCTGTTCTGGACCCTGGGCGCGAACCAGACCGGCAAGGCGGAGATCAGCGCCTGGCGCGAGCTGCTGCTGCCCGCCATCGCCACCGACACGCCGCCGCTGCTCTGGCCCTTCGCCGGCGATTTTCGCGCCCTGCTCGGCCCCGGCCGCACGGTGATCGCCGAGACCTACCCCGCCGAGGCGCTGCGCCAGCTCGGCCTGCGCCTGCCCGGCAGCAAGCGCCGCCAGCCCGACCGCCGCGCCCTCGCCCCCGCGCTCGCCGCCCGCCTCGCCACCCTCGGCGCCCTGCCCGACCCGGCACTGCGCACCGCCATCGATGACGGGTTCGGCGCCGACCCGCCCGGCGAGGACCGGCTGGACTGCCTGCTCGGGCTGATGTCGGTGCTGCTGGTGCTCGCCAGGCAACGCCCCGACACCGCCCCGCCGGACCCCGCGATCCGCCGCATCGAAGGCTGGGTGCTCGGCCAGACCGACCTGCCCACCCCACCCCACCCGCACAACCCGCCGGTGGGCAACGCTTGCCCGCACCCACCCCCTGTGGTTGCTTGACGCCATGGCGCCGCCCGATTCATGTGGCCTGACAATGATTTCTGATCGGGAATAAAATGCCCTCGCCCTTCACCCCGCCGCGCCCCCGCCGCGCCCGCGTCCGCGCCCTCGCCGCGCTGCTGCTCGCCCCACCCTCGATCGCCCACGCGCAGCCGGCGGCGGACCCATCGGCCCCGGTTCTTTCCGGCCAGGTGCCGCCCACCCGCACCTGGCCCGAGCTGAAGGCCGAGACCCAGCGCCGCGCCGACGCCCAGCTCTACCCCGAGGTCGGGCTCGACCCGTCCGACGTCGCCGCCGCCCTTGCCACCATCACCAGCCTCGACCGCGACGAGTGGGCGGCCGCCTTCAGCCGCCAGGCGGCGATCTGGGAGGACGCGGCCCGCCGTGCCGGCACCGGCGCCGCCGGCGCGGCCACGGCCGCACGCAACTGGCAGCGCGCCTGGCGTCTGTATGATTTCGCCGCCTGGCCCACCCCCAACTCACCCGGCAAGGCCGCCGCCGGCCCGCGCGCGCGCGCGGCCTTCCTGGCCTACGCCGCCTCGCTCAGCCCACGGCTCGAAGTGGTGCGCATCCCCATCGATGGCGCCACCCTGGTCGGCTATCTGCGCCTGCCCGCCGACACCTCCTCCGCGCGCCCCGCGCCGCTGGTGCTGCTGGCCAGCGGACTGGACAGCCACAAGGAGGACGCCGCCGAATCCGCCGCCGCCTATCTGCCGCACGGCATCGGATTTTTCGCCATCGACATGCCCGGCACCGGGCAGAACCCGCTGCCCGCCGCCCCCGGCTCGGAGCGTGCCTTCTCGGCGGTGCTGGACTGGCTGCGCACCCGCCCCGAGATCGATGCCGGCCGGGTGGTGGTCCAAGGCACGAGCTGGTCGGGCTACTGGTCGGCGCTGGTGGGCATCACCGAGCGCGCGCGGCTGCGCGGCGCGGTGGTGCAGGGCGGGCCGGTGCATTTCTATTTCACCCCCGACTGGCAGCGCCGCGCGCTCGCCTCGAAGGAATATCTGTTCGACCTGTTCGCCGCCCGCGCCGCCCTCTACCGCGTCACCACGCTCGACGATTTCCTCGCCTACGGGCCGAAACTCTCGCTGCTCGCCAGCGACATGATCAACCAGCCCTCCGCGCCGATGCTGGTGCTCAACGGCGTGCACGACACCCAGGTGCCGATCGAGGATCTGGACCTGCTGATGCGCCACGGCAGCGCCACCTGGGGCTGGATCAACCCCGGCGGCTTCCACACCGGCCGCGGCGGCGGCTGGGACGAGACGCGCATCTTCAACGAGGTCGTGCTGCCCTGGGTGCAGCAGATGATCCGCTGAGGCTAGAGCAACATCGCGCAGACCGGAATCGGTCTGGGCGATAAAGTTGCTCGCTCCTCATATGGCTGGAGCGGTTTCACAGAGTCGATGCTGATGACGGTCAAGGTGAAACCGCTCTAGCTGGAACCTACAGCCCGTTCTTTTTGCGCAGCCTGCCCGCCGCCGGCGATTGCAAATAGGCGATGAAGGCGCGCGCCGCCGCCGGCTGCGTCGCCTTGGCCGACAGGCTGGCAACCAGCGTGAGCGTGCTCGCCGGGTCGGCCGGGAAAATCGGCACCCCGCGCGCCCCCTTCACCCCGGCGATCTCGCTGGTCATCGCCACGCCATAGCGCGCGGTGCCATCGGCCACCGGTGCCGCGCCCTCGCCCGGCTTGGTGTCGATCAGCCGCGGGCCGACCTGCGCCTCCAGCCCCAGCCGCTTGACCACGGCCAGGAAATACACCGCCGAGGCGCCGCCCAGCGCCGGGTCGCTCAATGAGATTTTCGGCGCCGACAGCACCACCGCGCGGAATTTCGCCTCGGTCGAGATGTCGGGCCGCGCGCTGCCCTCGCGATAGGCCAGCGCCGCCACCGCCACCCCCACCACCGGGCGCGGCTGGTCCAGCACCACACCGGATTTGACCAGCGCGTCGGTGGCACCGGCCACCGTCACCGCGACGTCGAACGGCTCGCCCGAGCTGGCCTGTTTGGCGGTGCCCGCGGCGGTGGCGTACTGGATCACCACCTTGTCACCGGACGCCTTCTCGAAAGCCGGGATCACCTCGTCGAACATCGACTTGATCGCGACCGAGGCCAGCACCTTCACCTCCGCCGCCCGCGCCACCGGCGCCACCACCACGCACGCCACCACCAGCGCCAGCGCGCGAGCCCTGCTTCCTTGCCAAAACACCATGTCCGATCATCCCTTTTCCTGGCACCGACCCGCAACCGACCCGGCGCGACACGCAACGCTAGAACAACGCCGCGCGCACCGAAAGCACCCGCGCCCACCGCCTGGACAAGCCCGCGCCCCACCCCCAAGCTCGCTCCCATGCGACCGCTCCCCCCCGACCCGTCCGGCGCCTAAGTGGCGGGTTCCGCGTATTTCGGCGTCTGGCTGTTCGCGGTGTCGGCCGGCGCCAGCGCGCTCGGCGGCACGCTGGGCATGGCCAGCGGCATCTTCATCGTGCCGATCCTCACCATGTTCGCCGGCATCGACATCCGCCTCGCGGTGCCGGCGAGCCTGGTGTCGGTGATCGCCTGCTCGTGCGGCGGCGCCGCGCCGTTCCTGCGCGCCAGCCTCACCAACATCCGCCTCGCCATCCTGCTCGAGACCGCCACCACCTTCGGCGCGCTGTGCGGCGTGCTGCTGTCCGGCCTGGTGCCGGTGGCGGCGCTGTATCTGATCTTCGCCGCCATCCTGGCGCTGTCGGCCTGGCAGATGCTCGCCCGCCGGGCCGAGCCCACACCCGCGCCGGCGAACGCCGCGGACTGGGCAAGTCTGCTGCGCCTGCATGCAACCTATCCGGATCACCCGCACGGCGGCGAGATCGCCTATCGGGTGCATCGGGTGAAACTCGGGCTCGCGCTGATGTATGGCGCGGGGCTGATCTCGGCATTGCTGGGCATCGGCAGCGGCGTGCTGAAAATCCCGGCGATGGACACCGCCCTGCGCCTGCCCATCAAGGTGTCCTCGGCCACCTCCAACTTCATGATCGGCGTCACCGCCGCCGCCAGCGCGGTCGCCTATTTCGCCCGCGGCGCGATCGATCCGGCGATCGCCGGGCCGGTGGCGCTCGGCTCGGTGCTCGGCGCGCTGCTCGGCGCGCGCGCGCTGATGGCGCTGTCGGGCGACCGGCTGCGGCTGTTCTTCGCGGTGGTGCTGGTGCTGCTCGCCGCACAGATGCTGCTGGCCGCGGCCGGCATCACCCTGCCGGTCGCGGGCGCATGACCGCGCGCGCAGGCCGCACCGAGGCGCTGCTCGCCGCCCTGCTCGCGCGCGGCACCTGGGCGGCCAGCGCGGTCATCGCGCTCGGCCTCGCGCTGGGCCTCGCCCTGCCCGGCGCCGCCGGCAGCCGCGTCACCAGCCTGGGCATCGCGCTGATGATCCTGCTGCCGGTGCTGCGCGTGGCGGTGATGCTGGTGCTGTACATCCGCGCCCATGACCGCCGCTTCGCCGCGATCAGCGCGCTGGTGCTGGCGATCATCCTGCTCGCCGCCCTGCTCGGCGCGCGCGCCCCCTGACCGGCCGCCCCTGACGGGCAGCGCCGACCCACCGCGCTATCCGACGAACGGTTTTTGCCTTATGCTATCACGATCAATTCCGCGTGATCCCTCCACGAGCAGAAAGCCACGTCGATGACCGCTGATCGCGTCACCTCCGACATCATCGTCATCGGCGGCGGCATCGCCGGCGCCTCCGCCGCCGCCAACCTCGCCGCCCACCACCGCGTCACGCTGATCGAGGCGGAGGATGTCGCCGGCTACCACACCACCGGCCGCTCGGCGGCGATCTGGGTGCAGAATTTCGGCCCCGACGACGTGCGCCTGCTGTCGCGCCTGTCGCGCGCGTTCTTCGCCAACCCACCCGAAGGCTTCACCGACGTTCCGCTGCTGCACCACCGCCCGGTGCTGTTCCTCGCCGCCCGGGGCGAGACCGACGCGCTCGACCGCCTGCTCGCCCACGCCGAGGGCCTGCGCCCGATCTCCGTCGCCGCCGCCCGCGACCTCGTGCCGGCCATCATCGCCGACAACGCCGCCGCCGCCGCGATCGAGGATGACGCGTTCGACATGGATGTGAGCGCGCTGCACCAGGGCTATCTGCGCCAATTGCGCGCGCTGGGCGGCACCATCGCGCTGCGATCGCGCGCCACGCGGATCGACCGCGCCGCCGGCAGTTGGCGCGTGCACACCCAAACCGCCGAGTTCGTCGCCCCCATCATCGTCAATGCCGCCGGCGCCTGGGCGGACGGGGTCGCAGGGCTGGCCGGGCTCGCCCCGCTCGGCCTGCGCCCGCTGCGCCGCACCGCGCTGATCATCGACCCCGCGCCCTTCACCGTCACCGACTGGCCGATGGTGATCGACGCCGCCCACCAATGGTACGCCCGCCCCGAGGCGCGCACCCGGCTGCTGATCTCGCCCGAGGACGAAACCCCCGACCACCCGCACGACGTGCAACCCGAGGAGCTCGACATCGCGCTCGCCATCGACCGCATGCAGTCCGCCCTCGCCATCGCGGTGCGGCGGGTGGAACGCAGTTGGGCCGGGCTGCGCACCTTCTCGCCCGACGGCAGCCTCATTTTCGGAAGGGACCCGCGCGCGGCAGGGTTTTTCTGGTGCGCCGGGCAAGGCGGCTACGGCATCCAGACCGCGCCCGCCGCCGGCCGCCTGCTCGCCGATCTGCTCACCTGGTCCGACCCCGCCGGTGCCGCGGCGGCGGTGCCGATGACCACGCCCGCGCGCTTCATCCCGCCCGCGGCGTGAAGCGATACGGGCTCGCCTCCTTGGTCAGCGGATCGAGTGCCAGGCGATTCTCCAGCGGCGGAAACGCCCGGCTGCCGCAGCCCTGCCGATCGCACAGCCGACATGACAGCCCGATCCCCACCGCCGCACCCGCCAGATCGATGCCGTCGGCATAGACCATCTCGCCCGCATGGGTGATGTCGCACCCCAGCGCGATCACCCGCGCCGGCGGCGGCTCACCCCAGGAGCTGACCCCAAGCAGCGCCCGCGCGATCGTCAAAAACCGTGTGCCATCCGGCAACTCCGCCACCTGCACCTGGCACCCGCCTGGCGCGCCGAAGGCCCGGTGCACGATCCATTTCGGACAATTTCCGCCAAAGCGGGCGAACGCGAAGCCGGCGGCCGAAAATCGCTTGGACACATTGCCCGCCGGGTCCACGCGCAGAAAAAACATCGGCACGCCACGCGCGTCGGGGCGCTGCAACGACGACAGCCGTTGCGCCGCCTGCTCGAAGCTCACGGCGAACCGATCCGCCAGCGCATCGATGTCGTGGCGCAGCGCGCGGCCCGCCCGCGCGAACGGCGCGTACGGCATCACCACCGCCGCGGCGGCATAGTTCAGCAGCCCCAGCCGCAACAGTGCCGCGGCATCCGCGCTGCTCGGCGCGATCTCCTCCACCGCCGCCTCGATCGTCGCGCGCGCCTCCAGCAGCACCAGTTGGAAGGCGAGCTGGAAGCCCCGGCTGGCCGGGCTCAGCCGTTCGGATAAAGACAGCGTGCGACTGGACGGATCAAAACGCCGATGCTCGCCCGCCGCGCTGGTGGTGCGCAGCATCACCCCATGCGCGCGGGCCAGCCGGCGGGCCATCGCCGCGGCATAATCCGCCGCCGCCACCTCGCCGATCGGCGCGCGGATGGCCTCCGCCGCGATCTCCAACTGATCGAAATAATTGCCGCGCTCATGAAATGCGTCGCGCACCTCCTCATGCGGCAGCAGCACCCGCCGGCCGGACGGCAGGGCGAGCGCGCTCGCATCCTCGCGCGCGATCCGCCAGGCGCGGTACAGCGCCAGCAGCGCGCGCGCCGCGTTCGGCGTCTGGGTGACCAGGGCGGCCGCCTCCGCGTCGGCCACCGGCTCGGCGCCGATCGCAGGGTCGGCGAACACCTCGCGCACCCCGGCCTCCAGTTGGCGCTCGCTGCTGCCCGACAGGGCGGCGAGATCCACCTCCAGAATCTCGGCGAGCTTGATCAGCAGGGCGGCGGTCACCGCGCGCTGGTCATGCTCGATCAGGTTCAGATAGCTCGCCGACACGCCCAGGCGCGCGGCCAGCGCCTGCTGTGCCAGGCCTCGTTCCAGCCGCAGCCGTCGCACGGCGCGGCCGATCAGCGGGCGGGACATGGGGCTCTCCTGTGCAGCAACGATCCGGCGTCAAGTTTTCACATTTTTTACTGATTTACAAGCGCGTCTGTTAATTTCCCTACGTCCTTGCACGTTCCTACGCAATTTTCGCCATGACACGCTGCGTCGCAATGTGAATTATTGACTTCACCACCGCCCGACTCCCCATCCTCAGGGCACCCAGCAAAAGGACACCGACGATGCGCACCACCCCCCGCTTCTCCCCCGCCTGCTTCTCCCCCGACGGCATGGGCGGCCAGCCCCCGCGCGACCCCGCCCGCTTCGAGGGCATCCGCCGCGATTATTCCCCCGCCGAGGTCGAGCGTCTGGCCGGCTCGTTCCGGGTGCGCCACACCATCGCCGAGATGGGCGCCGCCCGGCTGTGGCATCTGCTGCACACCGAGCCCTACCTGCCCACCCTGGGCGCGATGACCGGCGGCCAGGCGCTGCAACAGGTCAAGGCCGGGCTGAAGGCGATCTATCTCTCCGGCTGGCAGGTCGCCGCCGACGCCAACTCCGCCGGCCAGATGTATCCCGACCAGTCGCTCTATCCGGTCGATTCCGTGCCCACCGTCATCCGCCGGCTGAACAATTCGCTGCGCCGCGCCGACCAGATCGCCCGGCTCGAAAACCAGGCCGACCCCACCTACTGGATGGCGCCGATCATCGCCGACGCCGAGGCCGGCTTCGGCGGCGCCCTCAACGCCTTCGAGCTGATGCGCCACATGATCGAATCCGGCGCCGCCGGCGTGCATTTCGAAGACCAGCTCGCCAGCGAAAAGAAATGCGGCCATCTGGGCGGCAAGGTGCTGGTGCCGATCAGCCAGCACATCCGCACCCTCAACGCCGCCCGCCTCGCCGCCGACGTGGAGGGCGTGTCCACCATCCTGCTCTGCCGCACCGACAGCCACGCCGCCCAGCTCCTCACCTCCGACATCGATGAGCGCGACCGCCCCTTCCTCACCGGTGAGCGCACTCCCGAGGGCTTCTTCCGCATCCGCGAAGGCGTCGGCGTGGAATACGCGATCGCCCGCAGCCTCGCCTACGCGCCCTATGCGGACCTGCTCTGGTGGGAAACCTCCGAGCCCGATCTGGCCGAGGCGGAGCGTTTCGCCAACGCCATCCACGCCCAGTTTCCCGGCAAGCTGCTCGCCTATAACTGCTCGCCCAGCTTCAACTGGCGCAAGAAGCTCTCCGAGGCACAGATCGCCGATTTCCAGGCCGCCATCGGCGCGATGGGCTACCGCTTCCAGTTCGTCACCCTGGCCGGCTTCCACAGCCTCAACCTGTCGATGTTCGATCTCGCGCATGACTATGCGCGCCGCGGCATGGCCGCCTATTCGCAACTCCAACAGGCCGAGTTCGCCGCCGAGGCACGCGGCTACACCGCCACGCGCCACCAGCGCGAGGTCGGCACCGGCTGGTTCGACGCGGTGGCCGTCACCGCCTCGGGTGGGGCGGCCTCCACCACCGCGATGGGCGGCAGCACCGAGGCCGCGCAGTTCCACGCCGCCCCACAGGCCCCCGCGCCGAGCGAGCATTTCGACGAGGGCCTGGTCCACGCCCACGAATGGGCCACCTCCGCGCCCTGCACGCGCTGATCGCGCTTGCGTCACATCGGGTTGATATATATGATCAATCTAATGTGAAACGACTCCGGCATCGCCGGACTTGCCGTCCGGTGCGGGCCGCGTGGATACTCCCCCCTCCACGCACCCGCATCGGGCGGCAATCTACCAAGGGGGGACGGCCATGGCACAGATCACGCGGCGCACCGCGCTCGGCGGCGCGCTCGCCGGCGGCATCGCCGGCACCGCGCGCGCCGCCAGCATCGACCTGCCCTTCGCCAACGGCACCCGCCCGCTCGAAACCTACCCGCAAAAACGCCCGCTGATCCGCCTCACCAGCCGCCCGCCGCAGCTCGAAACCCCCTTCGCGCTGTTCGACAACGCACCGATCACCGCCAACGACGCGTTCTTCGTGCGCTACCACCTCGCCGGCATCCCGTTCGAACAACTCGACGCGGCGAGCTGGAAACTCTCGATCAAGGGCGCGGTGAAAACCCCCCTCACGCTCAGCCTCGCCGAGCTGAAAAAATTCGACCACCACGACATCGTCGCGGTCAACCAGTGCTCGGGCAACAGCCGCGGCTTTTTCGAGCCGCGGGTGCCCGGCGGACAGGCCGGCAACGGGCTGATGGGCTGCGCGCGCTGGCGCGGCGTGCGCCTGGCCGACGTGCTCGCCCGCGCCGGGGTCGGCCCCGATGCGGTGCAGGTGCGCTTCGACGGCGCCGACGGCCCGATCTCCCCGGCCACCCCCGATTTCGCCAAGGCGCTCGATCTGGCGGTCGCCACCAGCCCCGACGTGCTGCTCGCCTGGTCGATGAACGGGTCCGACCTGCCGGTGCTGAACGGCTATCCGCTGCGCCTCGTGGTGCCCGGCTATTTCGGCACCTACTGGCTCAAGCATCTCAACGAAATCACCGTGCTCACCGGCAAACTCGACAATTTCTGGATGACCAGCGCCTATCGCATCCCCGACAACCCCACCGCCTCGGTGCCACCAGGCACCGCGCCCACCGCCACCCGCCCGATCGGCCGCTTCACCGTGCGCAGCTTCATCACCAACCTCGCCGACGGCGCCCACATCGCCCCCGGCCCGACCGCGCTGCGCGGCATCGCCTTTGACGCCGGCAGCGGCATCGCCAAGGTCGAGGTCTCCGCCGATGACGGCGCGAGCTGGCAGCCCGCCACGCTGGGCACCGATCTCGGCCGCTTCGCCTTCCGCCCCTGGACCGCCAATGTCACCCTGCCGGCCGGAAAGTGGGTGCTGAAGGTCCGCGCCACCGCCGTCTCGGGCGAGACCCAGCCGGCCACGCCGCTGTGGAATCCCGGAGGCTACATGCGCAACGTCATCGAATCGGTTCGCCTGGAGGTCGCGTGATCATGCGCGCATTGCTGCTGCTGCCGTTCCTCGCACTGCCCGCCGCCGCCGCCAGCTACCGGCTGCCGCCCGAAACCGCCGCCCTCGCGCCAGGGCCGGACATGCAGACCGTGCAGGCCACCTGCACCGTCTGCCACTCGCCCGACTACATCACCACCCAGCCGCGCGGCCTGGCCGATCCCACCGCCTTCTGGACCGCCGAGGTCACCAAGATGCGCAAGGCCTACGGCGC
>DAHWBL010000221.1 GCA_027323595.1 Acetobacteraceae bacterium
CACCAGCTCCACCGGCGCGGGCAGCGCCAGCCAGGCATTGTCCTGGATCTCCTGGTCGAGCTGTCCGGGCCCCCAGCCGGCATAGCCCAGCGCCAGCAGCCCATGCGCGGGCCCTTCTCCGCCGGCGATGGATTTCAGCACATCCAGGCTCGCGGTCATCGCGATCCGCTCATCCACCACCAGGCTGTCATCGCCGGTCCAGTCGGTGGTGTGCAGCACGAAGCCGCGCCCGTTCTCCACCGGCCCGCCCGCGCACAGATCGATCCGCCGCGCCGGCGGGGCAGGGGTGATGTCGAGCTGGCGCAGCAGCTCATCGAAGCTCAGTTGCTCGATCGGCTGATTGACCACCAGCCCCATCGCGCCCTCGGGGGTGTGCGCGCAAAGATAGATCACCGCCTGGGTGAAGCGCGTGTCACCAAGCCCGGGCATCGCCACCAGCAATTGGCCGGTGAGAAACCCAGGCTGGGTCGGGACGGTCCGACGGGGGGACATGGTCTGCATCCCCCAACTGTGGCGCCGACGCCGCACACAGGCAAGCCGGCACGAGGCTTTGCCACATCATCGCCTCGCCGGATCGCCATGTCACCGGCCGCCAGGCACCGCATCGACGCTCACACGCCGCCGCTTGCGACGTCTGTTGCGGAAGACCGCCATGATCACCCGCATCTCGCCGGAGATCCTTGCTTCGCCCGTCGCCATCCGCTGCACGTGTCGCAGAATCGTGCCCATCTCGCGATCGTCACCGATCCGCTTCAGCGTGCGCGCGAAGCTGGACTGGCTCTCCCCGATCTCTGCCAGGAACGCCCTGAAATCGTCCGCACCGCCAGGCTCGGCATTCCCCATCGCGGTTCTCCCTTGCATGGTGCCCGCGGCGCTCCTACCTTGCAGAAGGTGAGCCGCCTTTCGGCGACCCACCCTCCGGCTTTGAGGGCTATCGGCGGCTCAGTCGCAACCTGAGCCGCCACCCCCAAATCCGAAATTCGATCGCGATGCAGAATTGCATCGTTCTCTCCTTCCAGATGTCCCGGCAGGAGCGCCGTGGACAGGGGCGAGATTCGACCTTTTCACGTCATCGTCAATGACGAAATGTCGGGAATTTGCGCTCGCGGAAGTCCATCCCAACCCTGGCCACCCGATCAGCCTATCGGTCCATGTCGTTCACTAAGCCCTTCACGCCCGCGCCGGATCGGCGAGAGCAACATCGCGCGGACCGGAACCGGTCTGGGCGATAAAGTTGCTCGCCCATCATATGGCTGGAGCGGTCTCACAGCGTCGATGCTGATGACGGTCAGGGTGAAACCGCTCTAGCCGTAGGGCCGGCGCGCGTGCCATCTTCGCGCGCGATCCACGACCACAACCGCAACCATTTTTGGGGGACACTCTGCCATGACGATCAAGGTCGGCGACACCATTCCGGCGGGCAAGCTCATGACACCGGGCGCGGACGGCCCGCGCGAGATCACCACCGATGAGATTTTCAAGGGCAAGACCGTGGTGCTGTTCGCGGTGCCAGGCGCCTTCACACCCACCTGCTCGGCCAAGCATCTTCCCGGCTTTATTGCCCACGCCGCCGATTTCGCCGGCAAGGGCGTGGACACCATCGCCTGCCTCGCGGTCAACGACGTGTTCGTGATGGACGCCTGGGCGAAGGACCAGAACAGCGGCCCGCAGGTGCTCATGCTGGCCGACGGCTCGGCCGCCTTCACCCGCCAGCTCGGGCTCGATCTGGACCTGATCGCCCGCGGCCTGGGCATCCGCGCCCAGCGTTTCGCGCTGGTCGCCAAGGACGGGGTGGTCACCCATCTCGCCGTCGAGCAGCCCGGCGGCTTTGATGTCAGCCGCGCCGAGGCGGTGCTGGCGACGCTGTAGCCACCGCCACCGGGCGGCGGTTCACATCGGCCGCCGCCCCCATTGCGGGTGGTCAAGCGCTGCCATGCAGATGAAGCCGAAGGCGGTCATGCCCGCGGCGATCATCCAGTACAGCGCGACCGGCCCCAGATCGAGAATGACGATGGCATACCAGCCGCCCACCGCTGCGATCACCAGCCGCACCGTGCCGGCCAGGAACAGCGTCAGCGTCGCACCCGCGCCCTGGCTGGCGAAATAGATTTCCATGCCCACGCCGAACGCGACATAAAACGGCCCGACCCGGCTGAGATAGGCCGCCCCGGTCGCCAGCACCTCGGGGTCGTCGCTGAACATCCGCACCCAGGCAAATTGCGGCGCCACCGAGACGATCAGCCCGATCACCGCGCAGAATCCGCCGCCCAGCATCGCCCCGTTCCAGGCGATGCGCCGCGCCCGCAGCACCTGGCCGGCGCCGACATTGGTGCCCACCATCGCCACCAGCGCGCTGCCCAGCCCGAACAGGATCGGCAGCAGCAACAGCTCCAGCCGCAACGCCACCCCAAAGCCTGCCAGCGACGCCGCGCCGAACAGCCCGGCCGCGCCGGTCAGCGCCACGTTGGCGACATTGTTCTGCAAGGTGGAAAGTGCCGAGATCAGCCCGACGCGCAGAATGTCGCGCATCAGCCGCATCTGCAGCCGCACCGGTCGCAGATGCAGCCCGGCATGGCCCTCGCGCAATTTGATGAGCAGCACAATCAATGCGCCAGTGTAATAAAGTCCGAGCGCGATGCCCGCCCCCGCGATGCCGAACCGATACCCTGGCCCGAGCCCCAAAATCAGCGCCGGCGACACGAACGCGGTGATCACCCCGCCGATGGTGGACACCCGCGCCGGCAGGCTGACATTGCCCGCCCCGCGCAACGCCGCGGCGATCAGATTGACCGCCCAGACCGGAACGGAAAACGCGAATACCCAGGTGGAATAAGCAAGTGCGGCATCCAGCGCCGGCCCGTCACCGCCCAGCGCGCCATACAGCGGCGGGCCATAGACCAGCACCAGCACAGTGAAGGCGACGCCGAACAGCACCGCCAGCACCAGCGAATGCCACAGCAGCGCATCCGCGTCCTCGCGCCGCCCGCCGCCGATCGCGCGCGCCACCGCGGCCGCGACGCCGCCGCCGATGCCGCCGTTGGACATCATGATCATCAGCCCGAGCACCGGAAACACCAGCGCCGCGCCGGCCAGCGCCTCGGTGCCGATGCGGCCGATGAAGATCGTCTCGATCACCGCCACCAGCGACTGCACCAGCAGAACCACCGTGCTGGGCCCTGCGAGCTTCAGCATCACCGGCACGATCGGCCCGTCCAGCATCGCCTGGCGAATGGTCTGACCGGGCTGGAGCTTCATTCGTGGACCTTCATGCAACACCGCGAATCGGGCGAATCGTTAAATCGGTTATGCCGCCCTTCGCCCGCGCTGGCCAGCCTTGCCCCATCACATCCGCCCGCGCCATCTTGGTGCCCGCCCGCCCAGGGACTATCTAGGGCGGGCGCGGGGCGCGCGTGTCGTGGTCCGGGCGCAGGCAACAGATGCAGAAGGAATGCCGATATGATCACAAATATCTCGCGCGGCACGACACGCGCGATGCTCGCCGCACTGCTGCTCGCGGCACCGCCCATGGCCGCGCGCGCGGCAACCACGCCGGTCGCGCCGGTCGAACAGCGCATCACCGCGCTGCATGGCCAGCTCAAGATCACCCCGGACGAGGAACCGGCCTGGGCGGCGGTGGCGCAGGCGATGCGCGACAACGTCACCGGTGTCGAAAAGCTCAACGCCGAACACGCGCGCGACGTGCCCGAAAAAATCACCGCCCTGCAACATATGCAAACATACGAGGCATATGCCCGCCAACATCTGCAAGGGCTGGAAGCGCTCGATGCCGCCTTCGAAAAACTCTATGTCGCCATGCCGCCGGCCCAGCAGGCGGTGGCCGACAAGGTGTTCCTCGCCTCGCGCCGTCCGCCCCGCCGCTGACGCCGCGCACGATGAAAGCGCGATGAAGTTCTGATCTAGCAACGGTCCCCGCCGCAGGTATCAACCCAGCGGCGGGGCCGCCCCGCGATACAGCTCCAGCATCTGCGCCACCGGCCCCACACCCACCATCTTGCCGTGATCGAGCAGCATCGCGCGGTTGCACACCCGCGCGATCAATTCCGGACTGTGCGAGGCCAGCACAACGATCCCGGCATTGTCCACGATCTCCTGCATGCGCGCCTCGGCACGCTCGACGAACGCCGCGTCACCCACGCTCAGCCATTCATCCATCAGCAGAATATCCGGCGCCGAGCTGGTGCACACCGCGAACGCCAGCCGCAGCAGCATGCCCGACGAGTAGGTCCGCACCGGCATCGACAGATAGTCGCCCAGATCGGTGAACGCGCCGATCTCCTCGCGCCGCGCCAGAACCTCGCGGCGCGTCATCCCCGCGAGCAGCCCGCGGATCATCACGTTCTCCCAGCCGGTCGCATCGGGCTCCATCCCCAGCGCCAGATCGAACAGCGAGCCCACCCGGCCCTGGTGGCGCACCTGGCCACGCACCGGCTCATAGATGCCCGCCATCACCCGCAACAAGGTGGACTTTCCGGCCCCGTTATGACCAAGCAGCGCCAGCCGGTCGCCGGGGCGCAGATCGATGCTGATGTCCTGCAACGCCTCGATCGACACCCCGCCGGTGTTGGTGATGCCGATCCGCCCGCCGCTGCCGATCACCGCCAGTCGCGCCTTCAACGATCGTGCATTGGCCTCATAGATCGGAAAATCCACGCTGACATGGTCAAGCGTGAGAAAACCGTGCCCCGAATGCAGTGGCGCCGACACCATCGTCATCACAGCCAATAGGGCAGTCGGCGGCGGAAGCTGACGAAGAAATAGAGCGCCAGCGCCCAGCCGACCACCAGCATCCCCACCGCCCACACCCACGACAACGCCGGCACCGGCGCGCCCAGCAACGGCGCGCGCACCACCTCCAGCAGATGATACAGCGGGTTGTAATCCACGATCGCCTTGCGCAGCCCGGCAAGCTGGCTGGGCAGCCAGAAGATCGGCGTGACGAAAAACAGCAATTGCAAAACCGATGTCACGATCTGCGGCAAATCACGAAACCTGGTGCAGACCACCCCCACCAGCAGACAGATCCAGCCAATGTTGAGCAGCAGCAGCGCAAGCCCCAGCAGCGACAGCGGCAGCATCCACCAGCCATGCGGCGGCCAGATCGCCAGCACCACCACCACGATCACCATGTTGTGCGCGAAGATGATCAGATTGCGCCAGATCAGCCGCAGCAGATAGGTGCTGAACGGCTGCCGCGACTGGCGGATCAGCGCCTCCGCCCCGGTGAACGCCATGCACGCATCGGTGATCGACGACGAAATCAGCGTCCACACCACGATGCCCAGCGACATCGACGGCAGCAGCACGCCCATGCCCACATTGAACAGCCCCGAATTGACCAGCCCGATCCCACCGATCATCGCCCCCATGCTCAGCGTCAGCCAGAACGGACCAAGTGCTGAGCGGCGATAGCGGCGGCGGATATCCTGCCAGCCGAGCATCAGCCACAGATCGGGGTTGAGCACGCCGTCGCGCAGATCATCGGCGGCAAGTCGCGCGAGGCTCGGCGCGGGCGGCAGGGTGGCGGACATGTGGGCGGGCGCCTTTCGGGCGGTGGGCTGGCAGGCGGCAGAAACCTTAAGCCACCCGCCTTTGTCAAATGCGACCGTCCATCCGCTCCGCGCATATGGTCTCGCGCGCGCCGCCCAGCCAACCCGCGCGCATACCAAAGCCCGCGAGCCGCGAAAGAGTCGCGGCCCGGGGGATTTGGTATTACTGAATCTTCACCCCCAGCAGCCCGGCGATCAGATTGCGCTGAATCTCGGACGTGCCCGCCGCGATGGTCGCCGCCCGGCTGTCGCGGAAATGCCGCTCCATCTCGAATTCCTTGTTGTAGCCATAGCCGCCCATGATCTGCACCCCGCGCGCGGCCGACCGCACCAGCGTCTCGGCGGCATGCAGCTTGGCCATGGTGATGTCGGCCAGCCCGTCCATCCCCTGGTCGATCTTCCAGGCCGCCAGATGGGTCAGCGCGCGCGCCGCCGCCACCTCGGTCGCCATGTCGGCCAGTTGGTGCCCCACCGCCTGGAAACTGCCGATCGGCCGGCCGAACTGGCGCCGCTCGCGGGCATACTCCAGCGCCATGTCGGTCACCGCCGCCGCGGTGCCGGTGTCGCAGGCCGCCGCCACCAGCCGCTCGGTCTGCAACCCCGCCAGCACGCAGCCCCAGCCCTGATTTTCACCCCCCACCAGCCGGTCCGCCGGCACCCGCACATCGCGCAGGAAAATCTCGTAGGTGCCGGTGCAATGCCGGCCCAGCATGTCGAGCTTGCGCAGCTCCAGCCCCGGCGTGTCATTATCGATCAGAAACAGCGACATCGACTGGCGGATGTTGCCGGTGGCCTCGGTGCGCACATACATGTTGATCACGGTGTCGCGCGCGCCAACCCCGCTCGCCCACAGCTTCTGCCCGTTGATCACATAGTCGTCGCCATCGCGCACCGCCAGCGTGCGCATCGCGCCAAGATCAGAGCCCGCATCGGGCTCCGACATCGAAATTCCCATCCGGATCCGCCCATCCAGCAGGCGCGGGATGAACGCGGCGCGCTGCGCGTCGGTGCCCTTGCGCGCCAGATTGAGCCCGCAGAACAGGCTCGCCCCGATGGTCATGAC
>DAHWBL010000249.1 GCA_027323595.1 Acetobacteraceae bacterium
GAAACTTCCTACAGCACCGACATGTTCATGGAGATGCGCGTCGCCTTCTTCATCCAGCGCGCGATGGCGCAAAACCGCCGGGTGAACGGCGACCAGACTGCGCCGCCGCCGGTGACGGTGCGCGACGTGCTGCGCTGTGCGACGGTGAACGGCGCGGTCTGCGCCGGGCTCGCCGACCAGATCGGCGCCATCGCGCCTGGCCGGCAGGCCGACATCGTGATGATCCGCACCGACGCGCTCAATTTATATCCGTCCAACAACGCGCTGGGCACGGTGGTCCAGGCCGCCGAGCGCAGCAATGTCGATACCGTCATCATCGGCGGGCGGGTGCGCAAGTTCCGCGGCAAGGTGCTGGGGGTGGAGATGAAGCAGGTGCGCGCGATGGTGGACGAATCGCGCGCCCATCTGTTCGCCGCCGTCGGCTACACGCCCGACATCTTCGCCGAGCTGTTGCCCAAGCTGGGCTGAGCCGCGCCTTGCAGCCCAGGCTCGGCCGAG
Source organism: Acetobacteraceae bacterium (assembly GCA_027323595.1). GTDB lineage: Bacteria > Pseudomonadota > Alphaproteobacteria > Acetobacterales > Acetobacteraceae > CAIVDX01. Next base: position 499 of record DAHWBL010000249.1, read on the forward strand.
CCGCCCCTTGCAGTGAGCATCGGGTCGGGCTACATGCGGTCCGATCCTGACAATCTCATCCGATTGGGAGGTGGCCTTCGCGGGCCGCCCTTTGACGCTTTGCCACACGCCGACCCCTCCGACGACCAGCCTCGTCACAGCGGCCTTGAAGCCCGCATCGCCGACCTGATCATCCCCGCGATGGCTGATCTGGGCTATGAGCTCGTGCGCGTGGCGGTCACCGGCAAGGACCACCCGACCATCCAGATCATGGCCGACCACGCCGACGGGTCGCATTTCGGCATCGAGGATTGCGAGGCCATCAGCCATGCGGTGGGCGCGGTGCTGGATGTCGATGACCCGATCAAATCCGCCTGGACGCTCGAGGTCAGCAGCCCTGGCATCGACCGTCCGCTGACCCGGATCAAGGACTGGAATCGCTTCGCCGGCCACCAGGCGCGCGCCGAGATGACGATTCCGCTTGACGGGCGCAAGCGATTCGTCGGCATCGTGCTCGGCGCGGATGCCACCCACGCCCGGATGCGGCTGGAGGATGGCGCCGAGGTCGCGCTGCCGCTGGCCGATCTGCGCCGCGCGCGGCTGATCCTGACCGACGCGTTGATCGAGGCCACCGCCGCCGATGCCGCCGACAAGCCGAACTGAACCCCACGAGGCAATCATGGACACCGCTGTCTCCCGCCCTGAACTGCTGCTGGTCGCCGATGCCGTCGCGCGCGAGAAATCGATCGATCGCGAGGAAGTGCTCGAAGCGATGGAGCAGGCCATCCAGAAGGCCGGCCGCGCCAAATACGGCCATGAGAAGGACATCCGCGCCACCATCGACCGGCGCAGCGGCGATGTGCGGCTGTCGCGCTGGACCGAGGTGATCGAGGGGCCGCCGGAAAACGAGGAAACCCAGATTCCGGTGCATATCGCCCGCAAGTTCAAGCCCGAGATCAATGTCGGCGAGTTCATCGTCGATCCGCTGCCGCCGATCGATTTCGGCCGCATCGCCGCCCAGACCGCCAAGCAGGTGATCGTGCAGCGGGTGCGCGAATATGAGCGGCGCAAGCAATTCGAGGAATTCAAGGATCGCGTCGGCGAGATCGTCAACGGCGTGGTCAAGCGCACCGAATACGGCAACCTCATGGTCGAGATCGGCCGCACCGAGGCGCTGCTGCGCCGCGACGAGCTGATCCCGCGCGAGAGCTTCCGCAACGGCGACCGCGTGCGCGCCTACATCTATGACGTGCGCGAGGAGCCGCGCGGGCCGCAGATCTTCCTGTCGCGCACCCATCCGGGGTTCCTGGCCAAGCTGTTCGCCCAGGAGGTGCCCGAAATCTATGACGGCATCATCGAGATCAAGGCGGTGGCGCGCGATCCGGGCAGCCGCGCGAAAATGGCGGTGATCAGCCGCGACAGCTCGATCGACCCGGTCGGCGCCTGCGTGGGCATGCGCGGCAGCCGCGTGCAGGCGGTGGTGCAGGAGCTGCAGGGCGAGAAGATCGACATCATCCCGTGGAGCCCGCAGGCGGCGACCTTCGTGGTCAACGCGCTCGCCCCGGCGGAGGTGACCAAGGTTGTGATGGACGAGGAGGCCGGGCGCGTCGAGGTGGTGGTGCCCGATGACCAGCTGTCGCTGGCGATCGGCCGGCGCGGGCAGAACGTGCGGCTGGGCAGCCAGCTCACCCGCTGGGACATCGACATCCTCACCGAGGCCGAGGAAAGCGAGCGCCGCCAGGAGGAGTTCCGCCGCAAGACCGGGCTGTTCGTCGACGCGCTCGATGTCGATGACGTGATCGCCGGGCTGCTGATCACCGAGGGCTTCACCACGATCGAGGAACTCGCCTTCTCGCCGCTCGAGGAGCTTGCCGACATCGAGGGATTTGACGAAACCGTCGCCGCCGAGCTGATCCGACGCGCCGAGGCGCATCTGGTGGCGCGCGATGCCGAACTTGATACCAAACGACAGGAGCTGGGCGTGACCGACGAAGTGGCCTCGATCGAGGTGTTTACTCCCGCGATGCTGGTCGCGCTGGGAGAAAAGGGCGTGAAGACGCTCGATGATCTGGCGGACCTCGCCTCTGACGAGCTGATCGAGATCGTCGGCGAGGAGGCGATGAACGAGGAGACCGCGAACTCCGTCATCATGGCGGCGCGCGCGCATTGGTTCGCCGACGAGCCGGGCGCGGAGACACGTCACGACTGAGCCCCACCGCATCGGCACGGACGATGATCCGGGTGCCGACGAGGACGACCAGACCAGTCCGCTGCGGCGCTGCGCGCTCACCCGCGCGCGGCTTCCCAGGGCGGCGCTGATCCGCTTCGTGGTCGCACCTGATCTGCGTGTGGTGCCTGACCTCGCGCAGCGGCTGCCGGGTCGGGGAATCTGGTTGTCCGCGCGGGGGGATGTGATAGAAACCGCGCGGGCGCGGGGCGTGTTCGCGCGGGCGGCACGGGCGGCGGTGATCGTGCCGGCCGATCTCAGCGCGCAGGTGCGGCTTGGTCTGGTGCGCCGGATCGTCGAGCATCTGGGCCTGGCGCGCCGCGCCGGGCAGGCGGTCGGCGGCTTCGTCAAGGTGCGAAGCTGGCTCGATGCCGGTCGCGCCGGGCTGATCGTGCAGGCCAGCGACGCAAGCCCTGATGAGCGGGCGCGCCTGCTCGGCGGGAGAGATGTGCCGACGGCGGCGCCACTGCCGGCGGCGGAGCTGGGATCGGCCTTTGGTCGTGACCATCTGGTGCATGTGGCGATCGCGCGCGGCCGGCTGGCCGAGGCGCTGCTATTGGAGACCGGACGGCTGGCCGGGTTCACCAGCGACCAGAACTGAGACGTCGCACCGGTGATGGCCGGTGCGATCGCTAAAGCAGAGTTTGCCGGCTGGGCCGGTGGGTACGCAGAGTTTGAACGGGCGGGTGCATGAGCGACGGCAACGAACAGGATGCGGCAAAGGGGCGGTTGTCACTGCGCCCGGCAGGTCGGCTCGAATTGGGTCGCACCGTCGATGCCGGCTCGGTACGGCAGAGCTTCAGCCATGGCCGCACCAAGGTGGTGCAGGTCGAGGTGCGCAAGAAGCGCGTGCCCACGCCGGGCACGCCGCCATCGGTGAGCCCGCCCACACTCCAGGTCGGCACGCCGCCCGCCCCGGCCACCGGCGGCACCACGCCGCCGCCGCCGCCGCTGG
>DAHWBL010000258.1 GCA_027323595.1 Acetobacteraceae bacterium
GGCGTCGTTGACCAGTTCGGCGGCGGTCTGCGCCATCGCCGGGCCGGCCAGAAGTGCTGAACACAGCAGCAACCCCGTGGTGAGCTTCTTCATGTTTTGTCCCTCCCGGCGACGATGTGCATATGTGCCTGGGGTCTCGAATGGCCTGGCTTGGTTTCGTCGCGCAACGCAGGCTAGGTCCGGCGCCTGCATGTTGCAACGAGCACGGGGTGCAATGCCAACACGCGCGGCCATGGCCGGGCGATCATGCGTGCAGACCTGGCGCCTCCTGGCCGGTGCGCGCGACATATTCGGTGTAGCCGCCGCCATATTGGTGGATACCCTGGGGTGTCAGCTCCAGCACCCGGTTGGAGAGCGCGGCCAGGAAATGGCGGTCGTGCGAGACGAACAGCATGGTGCCCTCGTACTGCGCGAGCGCGGTGATCAGCATCTCTTTCGTCGCGATATCGAGATGGTTGGTCGGTTCATCCAGCACCAGGAAGTTCGGCGGGTCGAACAGCATCAGCGCCATCACCAGCCGCGCCTTCTCGCCGCCCGAGAGCACGCGACAGCGCTTGTCGATCTCGTCGCCCGAGAACCCGAAGCCGGCCGCCAGCGCGCGCAACGCGCCCTGACCGGCGCGTGGAAAGGCTGCTTCCAGAGTCTCGAACACGCTGGATTGGCCGTCCAGCAGATCCATCGCGTGCTGGGCGAAATATCCCATCTTGACGCTGCCGCCCAGCGTGACGGACCCTTCATCCGGCCTGGTGGCGCCGGCCACCAGCTTCAGCAGGGTCGATTTGCCGGCGCCGTTCACGCCGAGCACGCAATATCGCTCGCGCCGCCGCACCAGCAGATCGAGCCCCTGATAGATCACCAGGCTGCCATATCGCTTGTGTACACCGCGCAAATTCGCGACATCCTCGCCCGAGCGGGGGGCCGGTGGAAATTCGAACGCCAGTGACTGGCGCCGCTTGGGTGGCTCCACGCGGTCGATCTTGTCGAGCTTTTTCACCCGGCTTTGCACCTGTGCGGCGTGCGAGGCGCGCGCCTTGAAACGCTCGATGAAATTGATCTCCTTGGCCAGCATCGCCTGCTGCCGCTCGAACTGCGCCTGCTGGTGCTTTTCGTTCAGCGCCCGCTGTGCCTCATAGAATTCATAATCACCGGAAAATGCGGTGAGCCCGCCGCCATCGATCTCGATCACCTTGTTGATCACGCGGTTCATGAATTCGCGGTCGTGCGAGGTCATCACCAGCGCGCCGTCATAGCCGGCCAGGAACTGTTCGAGCCAGATCAGGCTTTCGAGGTCGAGATGGTTGCTTGGCTCATCGAGCAGCATGACGTCCGGGCGCATCAACAAAATCCGCGCCAATGCCACGCGCATCTTCCAGCCGCCCGACAGGGTGGCGACGTCGCCCTGCATCATCTCCTGGCTGAACCCAAGTCCGTCCAGAACCACGCGCGCGCGCCCGTCCAGCGCGTAGCCGTCCAGTTCCTCGAAGCGGGCCTGCACCTCACCATAGCGTTCGATGATGGCGTCCAGCGCATCGGCCTGGTCGGGGTCCGCCATCGCGGCTTCGAGGCGCGCGAGTTCGATGCCCACATCGCTGACCGCGCCGGCCCCGGCCATCACCTCGGCCACGGCGCTGCGGCCGGCCATCTCGCCCACGTCCTGGCTGAAAAATCCGATGCTGACGCCGCGATCGACCAGAATCTGGCCTTCGTCGGG
>DAHWBL010000276.1 GCA_027323595.1 Acetobacteraceae bacterium
GGCAAAAAACGGTTTCCGCCGAGCGAGGCGGCGTTGATCACCACGCTGATCAAGCGCGATCTGCCCTATTACGACGCGTCGATCTCGCCGCACACCGTCACCGCGATGCAGACATTCCTCCAGGAGGTCGGCAAACAGGGCGCAGCCAAGCCGTATGACGCGGTGGTCGCATCGCAGTTCGCGCAATATTGGGCATCATAGGAGTCTTTGTCATGGACACGCATGTTTCGAGCACCAGCCTGAATGCCGGCGCGGATGGAATGCGCACCGGCGCTGACTATCTGCGCATGCTTAGCCAGCCTGACCGCAACGTCTACCAGAACGGCGAACTGGTGCGCGATGTCGCCAACCACCCATCCTATCGTGGCGCGGCACAATCCATCGCGCGGCTCTACGATATCGCCGCGGACCCGGCATTGCGTGACGTGATGTGCTTTCCCTCGCCCGATACCGGAAAGCCGGTCCTGCGCTGCTTCCAAATTCCGAAAACCCCGCAGGACCTCGCGGCCCGGCGCGGCATGATCAGCCACTGGACCGAATCCACTTTCGGACTGATGGGTCGCACGCCAGACCATGTCGGCAGCTTCCTCACCGGCTTTGCAGCCAAGGCAAGCGTCTTTGATGAACTGGCCGGAAAGCAGTGGGGCGACAATCTGCGCGGCTGGCATGCGAAGGCGCGCGACGAACATCTCTATATCAGCTACGCGATCGTGCCGCCGCAGATCGACCGCAGCAAATTGTCCCACCAGCAATCAGACCCGTATCTGCATGCCGGCGTGGTGCGAGAGACCGATGCCGGGCTGATCATTCGCGGCGCACAGCAACTCGCGACCGGCGCGGTTTTCTCCGACTATGTCTATGTCAGTTGCATCCATCCGCTCCAGCCTGGCGACGAAGCCTACGCGTTCGGGGTGATGGTCCCGGTGAACGCCCAAGGCTTCAAAATCTACGCCCGCCGCTCGTACGCCGACGCCGCGAACAGCAGCTTTGATTATCCGCTCTCGTCACGCTTTGACGAGATGGATGCGCTGGTCGTGATGAACGACGTGCTGGTGCCGTGGGAAAATGTGCTGTTCCACAACAACATCGCGCTGTGCCGCGATCAGTGGTGGAAGACGCCGGCGCACGCACTCGGCAATCATCAGGCGCAGACGCGTTGGTCCACCAAATTGCGCTTTCTGATGGGGTTGACCAAGCGCATGTGCGAGATCACCGGCAGCATAAAAATCCCGCCGGTGATCGGCCAAATCGGTGAAATGGCGGCCTACGCCGCGATCGTCGAAAATATGCTGCTCGCGCAGGAGTTCGGTGCGACCGCCGACGACGAGGGCGTGCTCTGGCCGTCACGCGCGGCGCTCTATTCGGTGATGTCACTGCAAACCGACCTCAATCCGAAACTTCTCAACATGGCCCGCGAACTCGCCGGCGGATCGATGATCATGCTGCCATCATCGGTCGCGGATTTTGAAAATCCCGAAATCGCGGCGGACCTCGAGCATTATATCTGCTCGCCTGGAATCCCCGTGCGTGAGCGTGTCGCGACCCTCAAGCTCGCCTGGGACCTGATCGGCAGCGAATTCGCCGGCCGGCACGAGCAATATGAAAAATTCTACGGCGGTGCCTCGTTCCTGATCAAACAGAACATGTTCCGGACCTATGATTTCAACCGCGCGAGCGCGCTGGTTGACCAGGCTTTGGCGCTGAAAGACTGAATCTGATGGCTGGCGTTCGTCTTGATCCGTTCACCATCGCCCTGCTCGGCATGGTCGCCTTGGCGACCGTTCTGCCGGCAACCGGGGCGGTGGCGAGCGGGGTGAGCTGGTTGGCGGCGCTTGCGATCGCCGCGTTGTTCTTCTTCCAGGGCGCGCGGCTTTCCCGCCAGGCCGTGGTCGCTGGAATGCGACATTGGCGCCTGCATCTGCTCATTCTTGGATGCACCTTCGTCCTGTTCCCGGCATTGGGACTGTTGATGCGGGCCCTGGTGCCTGGCTTTCTCACCGAGCCGCTCTGGAACGGTGTGATCTTTCTGTGCGTGCTGCCGTCAACGGTGCAATCCTCCATCGCCTTCACCTCGATCGGACGCGGCAACGTGGCAGCCGCGGTCTGCGCGGCAACCGCGTCGAATCTTCTGGGCATGTTCATCACACCGGTTCTGGTTGGTGGCTTGCTGGCCGGGCAGGGTGGTGGCGCGAGCTGGGGCGAGGCCGGGCAGATCATGCTGCAATTGCTGCTGCCCTTCATCGCTGGGCAGGTGCTGCGGCCGTTGGTGGGCAACTGGGTGCGCGATAACCGCGCGGTTCTGTCCATCACCGATCGCTCGACGATCTTGCTGACAGTCTACTCGGCTTTCAGTGCCGCGGTGCTTGGCGGCGTATGGCACCGCCTGCCCCTGATCGATCTCGCACGCCTTGCCGTGGTGGACGGCGTACTGCTCGCCTTCGTCATCCTCGTCACCACATATGGCAGTCGCCTGCTGGGCTTTTCGAAGGAAGACGAAGTCTCGATCGTGTTTTGCGGCAGCAAAAAGACGTTGGCGAGCGGCGTGCCGATGGCCAACGTCCTGTTCGCCGGACCCGCTGCCGGTCTGGCCGTTCTGCCACTGATGCTGTTCCATCAAATGCAGTTGATTTTGTGCGCGTGGCTCGCACGGCGCTATGCCGCGCGAGAGGATGGTGCGCAAACGCAGGAGAAGCTCGCATAGGGTTCGTCTCAGGCCTTTGCCATATACCGCGCGCGCATCGGCCGAAGCACCAAAATCGCCAGGATCGCGGCCAACGCGTCAACACAGATCGCCGTCACGAACACCGGCGTCCAACTTCCGGCTGATTGGTGCAGCAATGCCGCCATCGGGCCGCCCAGAAACGATCCGATGCCCTGGGCGATATACAGACAGCCATAATTGCGTGTCGCGTTCTTCGCGCCAAATGTGTCGGT
>DAHWBL010000295.1 GCA_027323595.1 Acetobacteraceae bacterium
GGCGGTGGCGATGGCGCATGCGCGCCGGCCGGCCGGCCGGGCTGGAGCGGGATCGCCAGGCTCGCCTGGATCGCCGCCGCCTGCTCGATCTGCGGAAACAGACCCAGCATGGGTGCGGCGCGCGCGATCACCCGCCCGGCGGAGGGTGCCGCGGTCCAGGCGGCGGTGGCATAGCCGTGCGTGGCGGCGGTGGCGTGCGGCTCGTCGAGCATCATGTAGACCGCGTAGCGCGGCGCGTTCATCGGAAACACGCTCATGAAGGCGGCGACGTTGGTGTGCTTCTTGTAGCCGTGATTGCCCACCTTCTCGGCGGTGCCGGTCTTGCCGCCGACGAAATACCCCGCCACCTCCGCCGGCTTGCCATAGCCGTCGGTGACGACGAGGCGCATCAGCCGGCGCATCACGTCCGAGGTCTGCTGGCTCATCACCCGCTCGCCCGGCGGGTCCGCCGCGTCGGGCGGCAGTGCCAGGATGGTGGGCGGGCGCACGATGCCGCCATTGGCGACCGCGGCGGTGGCGCGCACCACGTGCAGCGGCGAGATCGCGATGCCGTGGCCAAAGCCGATCGTCATCGTTGCCGCCTCGCCCCAGTTGGCGACCGGCGGATACAGCGTGCGTCCCGCCTCGGGGAGCTGGATGCCGATCCGGCCGAACATGCCCATCGATTTCAGCCAGGCGCGCTGGCGCTCGCCGCCGACCGTCTCGGCGATGTGCGCCGCACCCAGATTGGAGGAATAGGCGAGCACCTCGGGCACTTCGAGCATGCGGTGCTTGCCCTCGAAATCGGTGATGGTGAAGCGGCCGATATGGATCGGGTGGGCGGCGTCGAAACTGTCCCACAGATGCACCGCGCCGCTGTCCAGCGCCATCGCCACGGTTTGCAATTTGAAGGTGGAGCCGGGCTCGTACATGCCGGTGACGGCGCGGTTGAAGCGCTCATCGTTGGTGGCGCGGCGGAAATCATTGGCGTCGTAATCCGGCAGGCTGACCATGGCGATCACCTCGCCGGTGTTGACGTCAAAGACCATGCCGGTGGCGCCGATCGCGGAGAACTCCGCCATCGCCGCCGACAATTCCTCGCGCACCACCGTCTGCACCCGCAGATCGATCGACAGCCGCAGCGCCGAGGGGTCGGAGCGCAGCCGCGCGTCAAAAGCGCGCTCCACCCCGGCGACGCCGTTCTGATCGACATCCACACCGCCCAGCACATGCGCCGCCGCGCGTCCCTGCGGGTAGCTGCGCAGGCCGGTCTTGCGGAAATAGATGCCCGGAATGCCCAGCCGGTTGATCGCCATCTCCTCGCGCGCGGTGATCTGGCGGGCGACATAGATGAAGGATTTGGGCTTCGCCTCGGCGCCCGCCGGCGGCTCGGCCGCGTCATCGGGCTCGGGCTTTGCCGCGACCGGCTCGGCCGCCGGCGCGGCGGCGGCCTTTTGCCAGCGCGCCTGCTCGCGCGCCAGCCGCTCGCGCAGCGGCGCGGGGTCGATGCGCGGCACCGCCTTGTGCAGCGCCGCCACCACCTCATCGAGGTCCGCCATCTCCTGCGGGTTGGCATAGACCTCCGCGGTCGGCAGCGACACCGCGAGCAACTGGCCGTTGCGGTCGGTGATCGGCGCCCGGCCGCTGCTCGCCGCGACTTCCACCGGCTCGGCGAGTTTGGGCAACTCCACCGCCAGCGTCTTCGAGGTTTCGGCCACCCGTGCGGGCGGCGGCAGCGTGGGAAACAGCACCGTGACGATGGCGAGCCTGACCGCGAGCAGCGCGAACAGCGCGCAAAACCCGAGCCCGGACCAGATCAGCCGGCCACGGGTGCGCGCGACGCTGGCCCGCCGCGCGAGGTCCGGCGCGGTGACACGGATGTTTTCCATCCGCGGGGTCGATGCGCCAAAGCGCGGCGCGCCGCGCGCACGCTCGGGCGTGCCGGGGCCGGCGGGGTCGGCATGGTCATCGCGGGGCGGGCGGCGCGCCATCGCCGGCTAACGCTGCGACGTCGCGACCGGGACCGGCGCGGCGAGCCCGCCGCTGTAGCCGCCGAGCGCCGAGCCGCTGACCACCGGGCGGGTCGCCGCGGCCTGATAGACCGGCGCGCCGACCGGCGGACGCGGCGCGGACCTCGCCTTGGCCACCGGCGCCGGCTCGGCCATCGGCGTGGGAGCGGGCGCGGGCTTCACCGGCGCCACCGACGCCAGCACCGACGGCGCATGCGCGGACTGGGCCTGAGTCTGGGCCTGGGGCTGCGGCTGCGGCTGCGGCTGGCTGGCCGCCTGGGTCGGCGCCGGGCGCGGGGTGGGGCGCGCGGCAGCACTCACCACATGCGGCGCGGGCGTGATCGGCGGGCCTGGCTGTTCGGCCGCCTCGGGCACCGCATCCTCATCCATCGGCGCCACATCGGGCACATCGGCGTGCGGCGCGGGCAGCCGTGCGGCCAGATCGACGAGCTGCACGAACTGCGTCGGCTGGGTGGATTTGAGCTTGAGGAAACGATCCGACAATTCGATCAGCCGCTCATCGTCCGACAGGCCGGCATATTGCGCCTTCAACACCGCGATGCGCTGCTGCGCGGCGCGGGTGTCGGCGATGGTCTGCATGATCTGCCGGCCCTGCACCTCGGAGCGGAGCTTGGCCTGGTACATGTAAAGAATCGAACCCAGTGACGCGACCATGCACAGGGCGGTGAACGGACGGATCATAGGCTGGACTCCCTGCCCTGGTCGGGGTCGAGGCGTCGCATGGCGCGCAGCCGGGCGCTGCGGGCGCGCGGATTGGCGGCGGTCTCGGCGGAACCCGGGCGCAGCGCGCGGGGCGTGAGCATGTCAAAACGCGGCGGCGCGCGCTCCATCAGCGCGCCCGGATCGTGCCGCGAGGGCAGCGCCGCGCGCCCGGTGGCATCGACCATGAAGCGCTTCACCAGCCGGTCCTCCAGCGAGTGGAACGACACCACCACCAGCCGCCCGCCCGGCCGCAGCAGTGCCGCCGCCTGTTCGAGCGCGCGCTCGATCTGGCCAAGCTCGTCGTTCACCTCGATGCGCAGGGCCTGAAAGCTGCGGGTCGCCGGATCGATCCCGGAGCGGTCCGGCGGGACCACCGAGCGGATGATCGCGGCGAGCCGCGCGGTGGTGGTGATCGGCGCGGCGGCGCGTGCCGTGACGATGGCGCGCGCGATCCGCCGGGCGTAGCGCTCATCGCCCAGATTGAACAGAATATCGGCCAGCGTCGCCTCATCCAGCCGCGCCACCAGATCGGCCGCGGTGGCGCCCTGCCGGCCCATGCGCATATCGAGCGGCCCGTCGGCGCGAAACGAAAAGCCACGCGCCGGATCGTCGATCTGAAACGACGACACGCCCAGAACGAACACCGCGCCGTCCAGGCTTTCCACCCCGCGCGCGCCGAGCAGGCTCAGCAGATCGCCAAACCCGCCCTCGATCAGATGCAACTGCCCCGGATGCGCCGCCGCCAGGCCCGCCCCGCGCGCGATCGCGTCCGGATCGCGGTCGATCGCCCACAGGGTGCAGGCGGCGCGCGACAGGATCGCCGAGGCATAGCCGCCGCCGCCGAAGGTCGCGTCCAGATAGCTTTCGCCTGCCTTCGGCGCCAACGCCTCCAGCATTTCGTCCAGCAGCACCGGGATGTGGCGGCTCATGGCGCGCCGCTCCCGACCGCCGCCTTCGCGCGCGCGCGCTCACGCGCCTCGGCCCGGCGCCGCTCGGCCGCCGCGGGCTCCCAGATCTGGAAGGTGTCGCCAAGCCCCATGAACACCACCCCCTCGACGAGCCGCGCATGCTCGACCAGCGGCTCGGGAATGATGATGCGCCCTTCGCGATCGGCCTCCACCGGCCAGGCATCGGCGAACAGCAGCGTCGCGGTGTCGGATTGCTGCGGGTCCAGCGGATCGACCCGGTCGATGGCGTTGGACAGCCGCCGGAACAGCGCGCCCGGCCAGCCCTCGATGCAGTCGAACTGCAGGGACGGCCGCAGCACCAGAAACGGCACGCTCTCGTCGGTCAGCACACGCAGCGCGCCACGGAACAGCGCCGGAACGGACACGCGTCCCTTGGCGTCGAGCCGGTTCTGGTGGGTGCCGAGGAATTGGCTCATGCGGGACGGGCCTGCCTGATCCGAAAGCGGGGTTTTAGGGCGACCGGGGCTGCCCCCGACCGTTCGGCGCGGCCCGTGGGCGAGGGGATCGGAGCGCGCGCCGCCTGCCTTTGGGGTGGCATGGGATAGCATGGGAAAACATGGCCAGCAAGCCAAATAGCATGGGAAATACCGAGCGAACGCGCCAAAACACGCGCTCGGCGGGCGCGTTCACGACAGATTCTGGCGGTAAGTTTGTGCGAACCCGGCGGAGGTAGCCTCCAAACGGCCTGTAAGCCGGGTTCTGTACGGGCGGTTTCCCGCCCGTGGCGACCATTCCTCTGCGACGCGCATCGCTGCGCGCCTGGCGCGACCAACCCGGGCGACAGGGCGGGAATGCCCTCGCGTCACGCGGCTTTCGCCACGCCGCCGGCCGCCCCTATTCGGTCTTGCTCCCGGTGGGGTTTACCCTGCCGCCGCTGTTGCCAGCGGCGCGGTGCGCTCTTACCGCACCGTTTCACCCTTGCCGGCCTGCATCGCTGCGTACCGGCGGTTTGTTTTCTGTGGCACTTTCCCTGGGGTCGCCCCCGCCGGCCGTTAGCCGGCACCGTATTCCCGTGGAGCCCGGACTTTCCTCCAACCACCGGTCACCCGATGATCAGCGGCCGCCCAGCCGTTTGGAGGCGGGTTGCTTGCGCCGCCGATCAGTCCGCGTCAAGCAGGTCAAGCAGGCCCAGCAGCCGCGCGACGGTTCCCATGTCCGCCATGCCGGTCACCGCCTCGGGCCGCCAGTGCCGCTGAAACGCCCGCAGCACCGTGGCCAGCGCGCGATCCTCGCCACCGTGGGCGGCCACGTCATAGCCCACCTCGCGCAACGCGGCGCGCACCCGCGCCAGCTCATGGCCCGACCGCAGCGCCCCGATCTCGCCCAGATCCGCCACCTCCGGCCACAGACCGACGCCGTTGCGCGCGAGCCCGCGCCAGTCGAACAGCTCGCCCGGATCCTGCTTGCGGTCCGGCGCGATGTCGGAATGCGCCACCACATTGCGCGGCGGGATCGGGTGGCGCGACAAAATTTCCAGACACAGATCGCACACCGCCACCAGTTGCAGCACCGGAAACGGCCGATAGCCCCAGTCATGCCCGGGATTGACGATCTCGATGCCGATCGAGCGGCCGTTCAGCGCGCGATGCCCGCGCCAGAACGATTCCCCCCCGTGCCAGGCCCGCCGCTGCTCGGCCACCAGGCGCAGCACGGTGCCGTCCTCATCGACCACGTAATGCGACGACACCTTGGCCACCGGATCGCGCAGCCGCGCGATCGCCGCCGCCGCGCTGGTCATGCCGGTGTAGTGCAGCACCAGCATGTCGATCGGGGTGTCGTCGGGCCGCGCGTCGTGGTTGGGGCTGGGCAGCTCGATGATCGCGGCCACCGCGCTACAGCCGCCGCTCGCGCTTGATCCGGTCCCACGCGGCGTTGATCCGCGCCACCTTGTCCGCCGCCATCCGCGCGAACCCGTCGGACTGCTCGCGCCCGGCCAGGCTGTCGGGGTGGTACTGGCGCATCAGCCGCCGCCAGGTGGCGCGCAGCTCCGCATCGCTCGCCGCCGCGGTCAGCCCCAGCGCGGCATAGGGGTCCGCGGTCGCATCGCCGCGCGGCGTGCCGTCACGCAGCCGGTCCCAGGCGGCGCGGCCGAGCCCCATGCAGCGATGCACCCCGAGCAGATAGGACAGCTCGGACGCCCGCAGCGGCCCATCCGCCCGCGCCACCGCGAACAGCGCCGCCATCACGTCCTCCAGCATCGCCGGCTGGTCGGCGAACAGCTCACCCAGCCGGCGCGCATAGGGCTCATAGCCCTCGGCGCTGTCGCGCGCCTGGTCGAACAGCCGGCCGATATCGCGCACCGAGCCGGGAGGGATGCGGAAATGCCGCTTGAACGCATCGATCTCCACCCGGCTCACCGCGCCGTCGGATTTCGCCAGCTTGGCGGTGAGCACGGTGACGGCGATGGCGAACACCTGGTCGCGCCCGCCCTGCAAGGCCGCCGCATGGGTCGGCGCGAACGGCATGTTGATGCCGCCGCCGATGCCACCGGAGTCGGCCGCATGGCCGAGCGCCGCCCCGACCACCGCGCCCATCGGCCCGCCAACCATGAAACCGGCCATGCCGCCAAGCAGCTTGCCCCAATAGCTCATCAATTCTCCGCCGCGGACGCGCCCGCGCTCATACCATGCGCGCCCGCCGCTCCGCAAAGAGCCGCCGACCGGGAAAGGCGCGATGCCAGAACGCGGGAACGAACTCAGCGCGCCGGCGGACGGCCCGGCCCGCCGGTGACGATCGGATCGCACATCCGATAGGCGGTGCGCAGCAACGCGCTCGCCGCGCCCGGCATGCCGTCCCGCTCCGCCCGCCGGGCCAGCGCGAGCAGCCGGTCGGCCAGCAGCAGCGGGCTCAGACATTGCGGACGCCGCCGAGACGGCACGGATGGCACGCGAGCTTGACGACGCATCGGGATATTTC
>DAHWBL010000297.1 GCA_027323595.1 Acetobacteraceae bacterium
TGAAGCTGCCGGTGCCCAGGCCGGTGATGTTGATCAGCACGGTCTGGTTGATCGCCGGCGCGATGTTGACCGAACTGTAGCGCACGAGGTCGGAGGCGGCGATGTCGAACACGGCGATGCCGTCAGCGTTGAGGTGCAGCCCGGCGGAGGTGATGGTGAGGTTCTGGTTCACGCTCGGCGAGGCGGCGGTGTTGTTGGCGGCGAGGCCGGTGAGGCTGGTTTGCAGCGCCAGCAACGGGTTCCAGAAGGCGGTGGTGAAGTTGGCGGCGGGGAAAGCGTAGCCGGTGTTGACGGTGGCGAGGTTGAAGCTGTTGGACCTGGTGCCGCCGATATCGACGGTGAGGCTGCTGGAATTGAAGTTGAAGATGCCGCCTCCGCTGGTGCTGCCATATACGTTGATGACGCCGTAGCCGGTGAAGGGCGAGGCCGGGTTGACCAGCGTGCTGGCGCCGTTGCCGGTGATGTTGACGCCGGTCGAGGTGGTGGTGGCCAGATAGCCGCCGGTGATCCAGGTGCTGTTGATGTCGCCGCCGGCGGAATGGATGCCGGTGAGGGTGACCGCGTCGAACCCGCCGAGGATCTGTGAAGCGGTGTAGCTGGCCGCGCGCGCCGGCCCGGACAGGGCGGCGACCACGATGACGGCCGCGAAGCCGGCCTGAGGAACACGTATCATGGATTCATTGTTGCAAAAAATTATGAAAAAGCAAGGACGAATTGCGGCGAATCGCGACAATCCGCGCGCCGCGTGGGTGCGTGGTGGGTATCGATGCGCGGAAAAGGGAGGCAGCAGGCCCGAAAACTCCCGCCGTTCGCGGCGGGAGTTCTTGTCCGAGCTTGGTGTGGGAGCGCGTGGGTCAGACGGCGGCGGCGGTCTTTGCCTCGCGCCGGCGGCGGTGCAAGATAAACTCCGTGTAACCGTTGGGTTGCGACAGCCCCTCGAAAATCAGGTCGCGGGCGGCGGCGAAGGCCACGCCGTCGAACGCCGGCGCCATCGGACGATAGGCGGGGTCGGCGGCGTTCTGCCGGTCCACGATCACCGCCATGCGGCGCAGGGTTTCCTCGACCTGGTCGATGCTGACCACGCCGTGGCGCAGCCAGTTGGCGATGTGCTGGCTGGAGATGCGCAGGGTGGCGCGGTCCTCCATCAGCCCGACATCGTGGATGTCGGGCACCTTGGAGCAGCCCACGCCCTGGTCGATCCAGCGCACCACATAGCCGAGGATACCCTGGGCGTTGTTGTCCAGCTCCTGCTGGATGTCGGCCACCGACCAGTTCACCCCCTTGGCCAGCGGGATGGTCAGCAGGTCCGACAGCGCGGCGCGCGGGCGGCTGGCCAGTTCGGTCTGCCGGGCGGCGACATCGACCTGGTGGTAATGCAGCGCGTGCAGCACCGCCGCGGTCGGCGAGGGCACCCAGGCGGTGTTGGCGCCGGCGCGCGGGTGGCCGACCTTGGTGGTGAGCATCGCCGCCATCATGTCCGGCATCGCCCACATGCCCTTGCCGATCTGGGCGCGCCCGCGCAGGCCGCAGGCGAGGCCGATATCGACGTTCTGGTCCTCATAGGCGGCGAGCCAGGGCTGGGCGCGGATGTCGTTCTTGCGCAGGAACGCGCCGGCCTCCATCGAGGTGTGGATCTCGTCGCCGGTGCGATCCAGAAAGCCGGTGTTGATGAAGGCGACGCGGCCGCGCGCGGCATGGATGCAGGCGGTGAGGTTGGCCGAGGTGCGGCGTTCCTCGTCCATGATGCCCATTTTCAGCGTGTTGCGCGGCAGCGCCAGCAGGTCCTCGACC
Organism: Acetobacteraceae bacterium; assembly: GCA_027323595.1. Classification (GTDB taxonomy): domain Bacteria; phylum Pseudomonadota; class Alphaproteobacteria; order Acetobacterales; family Acetobacteraceae; genus CAIVDX01. The sequence continues at coordinate 1,792 of DAHWBL010000297.1, forward strand.
TGGTCGAACAGCTCGTTCGCCCAGGCGACCTCGGCCGGGCCGTGCATCTTCGGCTTGACGATATAGATCGAGCCGCGGCGGCTGTTGCGCAGGCCGCCCGCATGCATCGCGCGCACGTCATGCAGCCCGATCAGCGCGGTGATCGCGCAATCGAGCATGGTCTCGGGGATCTGTGCGCCATCGGCGGTCAGCACCGCGTCGGTGAACATGTGGTGGCCGACATTGCGCACCAGCATCAGGCTGCGCCCGTGCAGGCTGAGCGTGCTGCCGTCCGGCGCGGTGTAGACGCGGTCGGGGTGCAGCGTGCGCTGCATGGTCCTGCCGCCCTTGTCGAAGCTGGCGGACAGCGTGCCGGCCATCAGCCCGAGCCAGTTGCGATAGGCCTCGACCTTGTCGGGCGCATCGACGCAGGCGACCGAATCCTCGCAATCCTGAATGGTGGAGACCGCCGCCTCGATGACCAGGTCGGCGACCCCGGCGGGCTCGGTGGCGCCGATCGGGTGGGCGCGGTCGATGACGATCTCGGCATGCAGCCCGTGATGGCGCAGCAGGATCGCGCCCGGCGCCGCCGGATCGCCCTGGTAGCCGGCGAAGGCGGCCGGGTCGGCCGGGTGGGTGGTGGTGCCGTCCTTGAGGCTGACGGCGAGCGCGCCGGCGACGACGCTGTAGCCGGTGGCGTCGGCATGGTGGCCGGTGGCGAGCGGGGCGATCTGGTCGAGCACGCCGCGCGCGTAGGCGACCACGCGGGCGCCGCGCACGGGGTTGAAGCCCGGCCCGCGCGCCGCGCCATCGGTCTCGGGCAGCGCGTCGGTGCCGTAGAGCGCGTCATACAGGCTGCCCCAGCGGGCGTTGGCGGCGTTCAGCGCGTAGCGTGCGTTGGTCACCGGCACCACCAGCTGCGGGCCGGCGATGTGGGCGAATTCGGCGTCCACATTGGCGGTGGTCACCTCGAAGGGCGCCGGCTCGGGCACCAGATAGCCGATCTCGCGCAGGAATTCCTGATAGGCGCCCTGGTCGGCGGGCTGGCCGCGATGGGTGCGGTGGTATGTGTCGAGCGCCGCCTGGATGCGGTCGCGCTCGGCGAGCAGGGCGGCGTTGCGCGGCGCGAGGCGCGCGATGATGGCGGCAAAGCCGGCCCAGAAGGCCTCGGCGGTCAGCCCGCTGCCGGGGATCGCCTCGTCATTGACGAAGCGGTACAGAACCGGATCGACCGCGAGGCCGGAAATCTCGATGCGCGCCATGACACTTCTCCTTGCTGAGGTGTCTATGTCGCAGCCGCCGGGCCGGAGGCAAGAGGCAAGAACGCGACGCTCCCACCAGCCGGTGGGAGCCTGCCTTCACACCCATCCGCCGACGCTTATCCGCCCGGGATGATGCCCGGAAAGATATATTGCTGGGCGGCCACCAGCAGCCCGAGCAGCAGGGTGAGGATGATGCTGTGGATGAAGGTGCGGGCGAACACCACGCCCTCCTGGCCCTTGAGGTTGGTGACCGACACCCCGGTGGCGATGTTCTGCGGCGAGATCATCTTGCCCATCACCCCGCCCGATGAGTTGGTGGCGGCGAACAGCACCGGGTTGAGGTTGAGCTGGCGCGCCGCGACCACCTGCAGGTTGCCGAACAGCGCGTTGCCCGAGGTGTCCGAGCCCGACAGCATCACCGCGATCCAGCCCAGGAACGGCGACAGCAGCACGAACAGTTTGCCGGTGGAGGCGACCGCCTTGCCCATGGTGTAGGCGAGGCCGGAATAGTTCAT
>DAHWBL010000321.1 GCA_027323595.1 Acetobacteraceae bacterium
TGGGATGTCTGCATCTGCTTCTGGTCCGCCCATGCCGGCCGGAACAGTCCGGCCGCGTCTGGCGGAGCAATGGTGGGCGGTGGCCGGCCGGTCAAGCGAGAGCTGCGCACGCGATCTCCCATCTGCGCGGTGATCATGGCAAATGGCTTCGTTGGCCTGTCAAGACAAGCTTTCGCGGCGCGGCCGCCGGCGGGTCAAACCGCCGCCGGCTCGGCCGCGACATCGCCGCCGCGATCACCCACCGCCGCCCCGCGCACCGGCCGGTTCTGCCGCAGCGCCGCCGCCCCGTCGGCCACCGCGCGCCAGCACGCCTCGGACAGTTCCTTGCGCGAGCCGAACCGCTCCGGCTCGATCGGCGGATGCAGCAGAATCGTCGCCCGACACCCGACCAGTTGCGCCAGCCGCCAGAAATGCGGCCCCAGCGCCATGTCGCCATACCAGGCGAACACCGGCCGCGCCGCGCGCACCATCGGCAGCCCGGCCAGCCGGTCATACACCACCGACACCGGCTGGATCAGCGGCCGCTCCGGCCCCTCGGCGATCGAGAAGAAGGCCGAGCGGAACGGCAGCACCCGCGCGCCGTCCGAGCTGGTGCCCTCGGGAAACAGGATCAGATGGTCGCCGCCGGCCAGCCGCGCGCGCATCGCGTCACGCTCGCGCGCGGTGCTGGCGCGCGAACGCGACACGAACACCGTGCGCCCCAGCCGCGCGATGGTGCCCACCACCGGCCAGGTGCCGACCGAGGCCTTCGACACGAAGCTACCCGGCAACCGGCCGCCAAGGGCGGGAATATCCAGCCAGGAGGAATGGTTCGACACATAGATCACCGGCCGGCCGCCGGCATGCACCGGCACCCCGATCAGCCGCACCCGCATGCCCATCAGCCGGCACACCAGCCGCCAGAACAGCGTCGCGAACCAGATTTTGGCGCGCCCCAGCCGTGGCCCCGGCAGCGCCAGCAGCAGCGCCTGGGTCGGCACCGAAACGATCAGCCAGACCGCCAGCAGCGCGCTGCGCCGCACCGCGCGCAGGCTGCGTCCGAAGCGCGGCCGGCGCGGCGGCGGCGGATTGTCGGTGAACCAGGATTCAGACAGATTGCCCCCACCGCCCGGAAACAGCGAGGCGGGCTTGCGCAGCGTCAACCGGCGGGGGCGTGCGGCAGCGGTCATTAACGAGTTGAATTACCGCCATGCGAGGCGCGGCACAATTGAATCTTGGATGACAGTTTCCCGCCGACCCCACCCGCCCCGCCGCGCCGCGCTGGCGCTGCTCATCGTGCTGGCGGCGCCGTCCGCCCGCGCCGCCGACCCGCCGGGCTACAGCGTCGCCCTCACCCCCACCGGCACCGCCGCCCTCGACCAGGCGCTCACCGACAGCTCCACCCTGATCAGCCTGCGCGAAACCGCCCCGGCCAGCGGCCTGCCGCTGCTGGCCCGCGCCCGCGCCGACCTCGCCCGCCTCGCCACGGTGCTCGTCGCCTACGGCTATCTGGACGGCCAGGCGATCATCACCATCGACGGCGAACCGCTCGACGCGCCCGACCTGCCCGACCGCCTCGCCGCCCCCGCTTCCGCTCCGGCCAAAATCGCCATCAGCGCGCGCCCCGGCCCGCTGTTCGCGCTGCGCCGGCTCACCGTCAGCGGCGCCGAGCCGGTGCTGACCCCGGCCATGGAAGCCGCCGCCCTCGCCCCGCTCGCGCCCGGCCAGCCCGCGCTCTCGGCCGACCTGTTCGCCGCCCGCGACCGCCTGCTCGCCGCGCTGCGCGCCGCCGGCCATCCCCTCGCCAGCCTCGCCGACCCGGTCGGGCGCATCGTGCCCGGCACCCACCGGCACGACGTGCTCTGGGCCGCCACCCCCGGCCCGCACGCCGATCTCGGCCCGATCACCCTCACCGGCCTGTCCGCGGTGGACCCTGCCGCCGTGCGCACCCGCCTCACGCTGCGCCAGGGCGACCCGTTCGACCCCGCCCGCCTCGATGCCGCCCGCGCCGACCTCACCGCCACCGGCCTGTTCACCTCGGTGCGCATGGTCCCCGCCGACCAGCTCGACGCCGCCGGCCAGCTCCCGCTGGGCATCGATCTCGCCGAGCGCCCCCGCCACACCATCGCCGCCAACGCCAGCTATTCCTCCGACATCGGCGGCTCCCTCGGCCTCACCTGGACCGACCGCAACCTGTTCGGCGGCGGCGAACAGCTCGCCCTCACCGCCGCCATCACCCAGCTCGCCGGCACCCAGACCCCGGTGCCCGGCTACGACCTCGCCGCCGGCTTCACCCTGCCGGACTGGCAGGCGCGCGGCCAGACCATGCGCACCACGCTCGAAGCCCTGAGCGAGCAGTTGCCGGCCTACGCCCGCACCGCCCAGCTCGCCGGCCAGACCCTCACCCGCAGCTTCGCGAACCACTGGACCGCGAGCCTCGGCCTCGCGCTCGAAGCCGAACGGGTCAACCAGGAATCGGTGCTGGCCGGCTACGACATCATCGGCCTGCCGCTCGCGCTCGGCTTCGATAACAGCAACGACAAGCTCAACCCCACCGCGGGCCTGCGCGCCGGCATCACCGCCACGCCC
>DAHWBL010000340.1 GCA_027323595.1 Acetobacteraceae bacterium
CCAGCCCGATCCGACGAACCCAGCGCATGATCATCTCCCCGCAGCTCGCCAGCCCATCCTATCAGAATCGCGACGGCGATGGCGCGGCATACCGGCCCAAGGCGTCGCCGTCAGAACCGGCGCAGCGGCGCCGGCGTCAAAACCGGCGCGGCGCCGCCGGAGTCAAAACCGGCGCGGCGGCGGCGCCGACGGAATCGTGAAGCCCAACCGCGTAAAACTCTCGCGCATATGCGCCGGCGGCTCCGCGTGCACCTCCAGCATGCCCCCGCCCGGGTGCGGCAGCAGCAGCGTGCGCGCGTGCAGATGCAGCTTCTGCGCGAACCCCTCCACCCGCGCCGCCCAGGTGGGATCACGCATCACCCCATATTTCGGATCGCCCACGATGGGCGTGCCCAGCGCCGCGCAATGCACCCGCAACTGGTGGGTGCGCCCGGTCAATGGCCGCAATTCCAGCCAGGACAGTTTGCGCGCCGCATGCTCCAGCGTGCGGTAATCGGTCATCGCGCGCGCCGCCGCGGGGTCGTCGCGCTCGGCGATGGCGCTGCGCGCGCCGTTGCCGTCGCGGGTGCGCACCAGCGCCGCGTCGATCCGCCCCTGCGGGGGCATCGGCCGGCCGGCCACCAGCGCCCAATAGGTCTTTTCCATGTCGCGCCCGCGAAACCCCGCCGCCAGCTTGGCCGCCACCCCGGGGCTGCGCGCCAGCAGCAGCACGCCGGAGGTGTCACGGTCCAGCCGGTGCACCAGCAGCGGCTTCTGCCCATCGCGCGACAGCGCCACCACCAGCGCGTCCAGATGCAGCGCGATGTTCGGCCCGCCCTGCACCGGCAGGCCGAACGGCTTGTCGATCACGATCAGCTGCTCGTCCTGATACAGGATCATCCGCTCCAGCTCGGCGCGCACACGCGGGTCCACCGGCACCGGCGCGGCGGGCATGGCGGGCGCGCCCGGCGGAGGCGTCGGCAACGGCGGCACCCGCACCATCTGCCCGGGCAGCAGCCGCGTGCCGGCCTCGGCGCGGTGCCCGTCCACGCGGATCTGCCCGGTGCGACACATTTTCTGCACCGCGCCCTGTCCGAGCGTGGGGAAATGCCGGCGGAACCACCGATCCAGCCGGATTTCGGCCTCGTCCTCGCTCACCGCGCGCTGGCTCACGCTCATGCCGGCCGCTCCCGCCGCAGTTTGGACCAATATTCCAGCCGCTTGGACACCTCGCGCTCGAAGCCGCGCGGCACCGGGCGATAGAAATTCTCCCGCGCCATGCCGTCGGGGAAATGGTCCTGGCCGGAGAACCCGTCCGGCGCGTCATGGTCGTAGGCGTAGCCGGCGCCGTAGCCGAGATCCTTCATCAGCGCGGTCGGCGCGTTCAGGATATGCGCCGGCGGCATCAGGCTGCCGGTGGCCCGCGCCGCGCGCATCGCCGCCCCCTGGGCGACATAGGCGGCGTTGGATTTCGGCGCGGTGGCCAGATACAGCAGCGCCTGCACGATCGCGAGTTCGCCTTCCGGGCTGCCCAGCCGCTCATAGGCCTCCCACCCGGCCAGCGCCTGCACCAGCGCCTGCGGGTCGGCCAGCCCGATATCCTCGCTGGCGAAGCGCACCAGCCGCCGGGCGATGAAGCGCGGGTCCTCGCCGCCGGCCAGCATCCGCGCCAGCCAATACAACGCCGCATCCGCGTCCGACCCGCGCAGCGATTTATGCAGCGCCGAGATCAGATTGTAATGCTCCTCGCGGTCACGGTCATACAGCGCCGCCCGCCGCGCGATCAGCCCGGACAAAGCGGCGGGGTCGAGCAGCGTGCCTGTCTGCTCGGCCAGCACCTGCTCGGCCATGTTGAGCAGATAGCGCCCGTCGCCATCGGCCATCGCCCGCAGCGCCGCCCGCGCCGCGCCGTCGAGTGGCAGCCCATGGCCGACCAGCGCCTCGGCGCGCACCAGCAGCAGCTCCAGCGCCGCATCATCCAGCCGGCGCAGCACCATCACCTGGCAGCGCGACAGCAGCGCGCCGTTCAGCGCGAAGGACGGGTTTTCGGTGGTCGCGCCCACCAGCACCAGCGTTCCATCCTCCACCACCGGCAGGAACCCGTCCTGCTGGGCGCGGTTGAAACGATGAATCTCATCGACGAACAGCAGCGTCCCGCCACCCAGGCGCCGGCGCTGCCGTGCCGCCTCGAACACCCGCTTGAGGTCGGCGACGCCGGAAAACACCGCCGAGAGCTGCACGAACTCAAGCCCGGCGGCACCCGCCAGCAGCCGCGCGATGGTGGTCTTGCCCACGCCGGGCGGCCCCCACAGGATCAGCGACGCAAGCCCCCCGCGCGCCAGCATCCGCGCCAGCGCGCCCTCCGGCCCGAGCAGATGCTCCTGTCCCACCACCTCGTCGAGCCGCCCCGGACGCAGTCGGTCGGCGAGCGGACGCGCCACCTCCGGCCCGCCATCGGGCGGGGCGAACAGATCGGTCGGGGGGGTCGCGTCCTGCATCGGGCCATGCGCCATGAAACTAAGAAACCGGCGCCGGACAGCGCGGCCCCAGATGGGACCGAACCCGCGCCGGCGCCCGTCCATCGGCGGCTTCCTCCAGCAGGAAAAACGCCGCGTAATGGTCGGTATAGGCGAAAAACCGTCGCCCGTCCGGATCCTCGATGGCGCCGCTGTCATCGACCACGCGCTCACCCAGCGACCCATCGGCCAGCCGCACGGTGGTATGGCCGCACAGCACGTAATCGACCCACCCGTCCGCCGGCGCCCGCGGCAGATCGACCGAGATAAGCCCGGTCGGCGCCGCCGCGCTCAGATCAAACCGCCCCACCGGGCTGCCATCGATGAAAACCTCGGTGACCTCGGCCACCTGGTCGGCCGCGAGCCCGTCCTCGATGACCAGCCGCGCGGCCAGCGCGGGAAACCCGAGCGCCACCAATGCCGCGCCCATCAGCCAAGGCCGAATGGCGCGCGGCAGGAGTATCATACCAAATCTTGCGGACCGCGACCCTTTCGCGGTTCGCGGGATTTGGTATGCGCGCGGGTTGGCTGGGCGGCGCGCGCGAGACCAAGGGCTGATGCCATGGGTCGCGACCAGCGAAACATGGTATCAGCGGACGGCAGGTCGCTGGCCGCCCCCTACACCGCCGCGAACCGCACCACCGATCCGTCCAGCCAGACCATCGCCGGCTTGTCGATCAACGCGGGGTCGATCTCCTCGGCAATCGCAAAAACACCGCCGATCGAGACCATCTCCGCGCCCAATCGCCGACAGAAAATCCGCCCGGTCGGCTCACCCACGATCGCGCGCCCCATCAGCGGCCCCAGCACATGGATCGAGCCGCCGGCAACCACCTCCGCACCGGACGCCACCGCGCCGACCACCGTCACATCACCACCATGGCGAACGCTCTGGCCGGACCGCAATCCGCGCTCGACCGTCAACGACCGCGCCTCGGGCCGCGGCCCCTCGACCAGGCCAGCCTCGCTTCCGCCAGCGTGCAAAACCGGCGGCAAGCGCGCTGCTTCGGGTCCCAGCGCTTCGGCATCCACCCCGGCAAGTCCCACCACGCGCCCACCCCGTGCCGCCACCTCCCCCACCAATGCCCGCACGCCTGGGCCATGCAGGGCCAGGTCCGACAGATCCAGCACCACCGGCCCGCCCGCCTCCTCCGGCCCCAATGCCGCCAGCCATCCATAGACCGGCGCCACAGGCACCAGACGCCTGATCCGCCAGTTGCGCGCCCCGTCCGTCATATCCCCCGCCCGTCAGTCAAACCGCATCCACCCGACAAACCCGCCAAAAATCCATCCAAAATGCAGCATTGATCGATCCCGCCGCTTGCGCCTAACTGTCCGCCGGCGCCGAACAACCCGGCGCGACGATCGGGGGGAAAATGACCACAATCGAGCTGCGCCTGAACGGCGCTGATCCAACCGTGATCGCCGACCTGGTCACCGGCAACCACATCCTGTTCGATCAAAACATCGTCGATGCGTTCGGCCATCTCTCGGTTCGCCACGACCAGAACCCGAACCAGTATCTGATGTCGCGCCACCTCGCCCCTGGCCTCGTCACCGACGCTGATCTGCTCGCGTTCGATCTCGATTCCAATCCGGTCATCGATCTTGGCGTCCGCTACTACAGCGAACGCTTCATCCATGGCGAGATCTACAAGGCCCGCCCAGACGTCGTCGCCATCGTGCATTGCCACGCACCCGCCCTCATCCCGTTCGCGGCCACCCGCCAGGCCCTGCGCCCGATCTATCACATGAGCGGCTTTCTGGGTTGCGGCTGCGCGCAATTCGACATTCGCGACAGCGCCGGCCAGACCGACATGCTGGTGCGCGATCCGTCGCGGGCACGCGCCCTGGCGCTCGCGCTCGGCACGAAACCGATGGCGCTGATGCGCGGCCATGGCGCCACCATCGTCGGAAGTTCGATCCGCCAGGTGGTCTACCGCTCGGTCTACGCCACCATGAACGCGCGGCTGCAGCTCGACGCCGTCCGCCTCGGCGAACCCATCTTCCTCGACGCGGAGGAAGCCGCGCTGGCGTCGGCCAGCAACGACAAGTCGCTCGATCGCGCCTGGAATCTCTGGAAGCGCGGGGTGGAATCGTAAAATGCTGCGCACACTTGCCCTGCTGCTTTTGGTCGCCGGCCCCGCCGCGGCACAAGACATCAAACTCGCCATCGGTTCATCGGCCGGCGCCGAATCGACGCCCATCTTCGTCGCGGCCGACGAAGGTCTGTTCAAAAAACACGGGCTCGACGCCACCGTCACGCTGGTGCCCTTGATGCCCAACCTGCCGGCGGCCTTGATATCCAATTCCGTGCAGATCGCCTTCATGACCGCGACAACCTTCCTACAGGCCGTCGCCGGCGGTCTGGATTTCGTCGCCGTCTCCGGCGGCTCGGTGACCAGTCACCAAAGCACCAACATCGCCTTCATCGCCGCCACCCAATCAGGCATCCACACCCCCGCCGACCTCGTCGGCCGCCGCGTCGGCGTGCCCGGTCTGGGCGCCTTCATGGACATCACCTTCCGCTACTGGCTGTCCGAAAAAAATGTCGACTGGCGCAAGGTCAATTTCGTCGAGACCACTTTCTCCTCGATGCGCGACCAATTGAAGGGCGGTGCCGTGGACGCGGTGGGCGGCATGGACCCGTATGCGAAATCCATCGTCGACGCCGGCACCGGATATGTCGTCGCCCAGTTTCTCCAGGAAGTGCCCGAAGGAAAGCCCGTCGCGCTGTTCGCCAGCCAACGAAGCTGGGCGCTCGCCAATCACGAAGCCATCGCCCGGTTTCGTGCCGCCTACACCGACGCCGTCGCCTTCGTCCAGACCAACCATGACAAGGCGCTGATGGATTTCGGCCATTACGTCAAATTGCCCCCCGCCGCCCTGCTCGCCACCGACACCGGACATTACCAGCCACAGCTCAGCGTGGAGCAGCTCCAATGGTGGATCGACGTCATGACCGCACAGGACAAATTCGCCGAAAAGCCCGACGCCAGCCATCTGATCGCGCCATGAACGCGCGAATCGCTGCGTCACTCCTCTGGCTCGCGCTTTTCCTGGCACCGGCCGCCCGCGCCGAGACAATCCAGGCCGGCACCACCGCCGGCTCGGAAAGCGCGCCGCTGTTCGTCGCCGCGCATGAGGGAATCTTCGCCCGCCACGGGCTCGACATCCAACCGTTGATCATCGCGTTGATGCCCAACCTGCCGGCCTCATTGGTGTCCAACTCGATCGGCATCGCCGGCATGGTCAGCACCACTTTCCTCCAGGCGGTCAGCGGCGGGCTGGATCTGGTGGTGATCTCCGGCGGCTCGGTCACCTCGCCAACCGCCCAAAACATCGCCCTCATCGCCGGCAGCAACACCAACATTCGTTCGGCACAGGACCTGAGCGGCCACCGCGTCCGCATGCCCGGCCTTGGTGCCTTCATGGATGTCACGCTGCGCTGGTGGCTCACCCAGCAAAACATCGACTGGCACAAGATCGAGTTCACCGAAGTCACCTTCCCAACCATGCGCGACCTGCTGCGCTCCGGCCAAGTCGATGCCGTCGGCGCGATCGACCCGTTCGCCCGCGGCATCGTCGATTCCGGCGCCGGCCGGGTCGTCGCCTATTTCCTCAAGGACGTGCCAGCCGGCGAACCCTCGGTGATCTACGTCGCCACCCGCGCCTGGGCCCAGGCCCACGCCACCCAGCTTCCCGCCTTCCGCGAGGCGATCGAGCAAGCCATCGACGTGATCCGCGCCGACCCTGCCCGTGGCCGCGCAGCGGTCGGCGCCTACATCAAGCTGCCACCGCAGGTTCTCGCCACCACCGAGCTTGGCACCTACGATCCCGCGATCACCCCGGCGGGGCTGTCATGGTGGGTCGATGTGATGCGCGCCCAGGACCTCATCAGCGAACCGCTCGACACCACCCATCTCATCCTGCGCTGACCCGAACATCCGCGATCAGAGCAGCTTCTCCAACGGCGAACGCGGCGGCAGCGCCCGCAAAACGCTGTCCGGAACCACCGACAGCCGCACCTTGGCGGTGCATCCAGGCACCACCAGATCGCCGGTCACCTGCCCATCCGCCACATGGCCGCTGAAGCTGCCCTCCCGCCGCACCTGGCCGTTCGGATCGGCCACCGCCTTGGCCGAAATATCCCCCTCGGCCGTCCGCTTGCCGCGCAACATCCAGGTGCCCTCATCGGGCGTGAACACCACCTGATCGCCGCTGACCACCAGCTCCGCCCGGCGATCCGCCCCACACCCCGAGACGGTGCCGACATAGCGCGCGTTGCGATCCGACGCGCAGCCGCCCAGCAGCCCCGCCACCAGCACGAGCAGCAGATGTCGCGTGCGAAATATCATTGCATGGTCAGCAGAATTTTGCCCCGCACCCGCCCGGTCTCGCTCAACCGATGCGCATCCGCCGCATCCGCCAGGGCAAACCGCGCGCTCACCTCGGTCCGCAGTTTTCCGCCATCGATCAGCGCCGCCAGATCGGCACAGCGCGCCCCACTCACCCCCAGCGCCGCACGCTGCACCCGAATGCCGAGCGCCTGCCCCCGCGCCTCGTCCACCGCGTCCGCGATCGACACCAGCGCCCCGCCCCTGCGCACCACACCATAGCTGCGCGCCAGCACATCGCCGCCCACCGCATCGAGCACCGCATCGACGCCGGACAGGATCGCGGCAAAATCCTCGCTGCGATGGTCGATCACCTGGTCCGCCCCCAGCCCCAGCACATAATCCCGGTTCGCCGCCGAACAGGTGCCGATCACCCGCGCGCCCGCCAGCCGGGCCAACTGCACCGCGAACGACCCCACCCCGCCCGACGCCGCATGGATCAGCACGCTTTGCCCAGCCGTCAGCATCAATTTGTCGAACAGCGCCATCCACGCGGTCAGCGCCGCCAGCGGCACGGACGCCGCATCGGCCAGATCGATGCTGCCCGGAGCTATCGCCAACTCGTCGGACCGCGCCGCCACCAGTTCGGCATAGGTTCCGTCCCGCGCGCCATCGGTGCGTCCAAACACCGCCTGGCCCGGCCGAAAGCGCGCCAGCGGCCCAGCCGCCTCGACAATCCCGGCGAGGTCCCATCCCGGGATCATCGGCAGATCATAATGCCGCACCGCCCGCATCATGCCCGCCCGCACCTTCCAGTCGATCGGGTTGACCCCGGCGGCGTGCACCCGCACCAGCACCCCGTCGGGCGCCACCACCGGCGGCGGAATATCCTCCAGCCGCAGCACCGATGCATCGCCATATTCATGAAACCGGATCGCCTTCATGTACGCCTCCAACCGCTGTTCGCGCCGACTCTGCCGGGCGGATGCGTGCCATGCAACGCCGACTACCCGCTGTGCCATCCAACCGGCTATATCGGCATATGCTGCGTCTGACCGAAATCAAGCTTCCTCTCGATCATGCTCCCCCCGCCCTGCGCGCCGCCGCGGCGCAGCGCCTCGCCGTCGCCGAGGAGGACATCGTCGATCTGCGGATATTCCGCCGTGGCCACGACGCCCGCCACGCGCCGGAAATCCGCTTCATCTACACGCTCGATGTCCAGCTTCGCGCCGGCATCGCACCCATGCCCGCGGCCCATGTCGGCCCGACACCTCCCAGCGACTATCGCCTGCCGTTCGTCTCCCGTGCCGAACATCATCGCCGCCCGGTGGTCATCGGCGCCGGCCCCTGCGGCCTGTTCGCGACCCTCATCCTCGCCCAGATGGGCCTGCGCCCGCTGCTGCTCGAACGCGGCAAGCCGGTGCGTCCGCGCACCGCCGACACCTGGGGCCTGTGGCGTCGCGGCGTGCTGCAGGCCCAAAGCAACGTCCAGTTCGGCGAAGGCGGCGCCGGCACCTTCTCCGACGGCAAGCTCTACTCTTCGGTCAAGGACCAGGCCCATCGGTGGCGCAAGGTGCTCACCGAACTGGTCGCCGCCGGCGCCCCCGAAGAAATACTCTATGTGTCCAAGCCCCATATCGGCACTTTCCGCCTGGTCACCGTCGTCGAGTCGCTGCGCGCCACCATCGAGGCGCTGGGCGGCACCTATCGCTTCCAGTCCCAGGTCACCGACCTGATGCTCGGCCAGGACCGGCAGGTCCGGGGTGTCGTGCTGGCCGATGGCGAAATCATCCAGGCCGACCGGCTGATCCTCGCCCCCGGCCACTCCGCGCGCGACAGCTTCGCCATGCTCGCCAGCCACCACGTGCGGATGCACGCCAAGCCGTTTTCCATCGGCGCGCGCATCGAACATCCGCAGTCGCACATCGATCGCGGTCGCTTCGGCGGGCCACGCCCCGACATATTGGGTGCCGCCGACTACAAGCTGGTCGCCCACGATGCCGCCGGCCGCGATGTCTACAGCTTCTGCATGTGCCCCGGCGGCACCGTCGTCGCCGCCACCAGCGAGGCCGGCCATCTCGTCACCAACGGCATGAGCCAGTATTCCCGCGCCGAACGCAACGCCAACGCCGCGCTGGTCGTGGCGATCACCCCCGAGCGGGATTACCCGGCCGACCCGCTCGCCGGCATCGACCTGCAACGCCGCCTCGAACGCGCCGCCTTCCGCCTCGGCGGCGGCACCTACGCCGCCCCCGCCCAGCGCCTTGAAGATTTCCTCGCCGGCCGCCCCAGCCAGCGGATGGGCGACGTCACCCCCTCCTATCGCCCCGGCGTCACCCCCGCCGACCTGCGCCACTGCCTGCCGGACTTCGCCGTCGCCGCCCTGCGCGCCGCCATCCCACGCTTTGCCGCCCAGTTGCCCGGCTTCGACCTCGCCGACGCGGTGCTCACCGGCGTCGAGACCCGCACCAGCAGCCCGGTCCGCCTCGACCGCGACCGGCACACACTGCAAAGCCCCAACACGCCCGGCCTGTTTCCCGCCGGCGAGGGCTGCGGTTACGCCGGCGGCATCCTCTCCGCCGCGATCGATGGCATCCGCGCCGCCGAAGCGCTCGCCGCCAGCCTCACGCCAACCACCCTGTCAGCCAGCGCGGCACCGGGTCAGACGCAAACACATGACCCGATGAAATCCGGCTCCTGACCGACCGGGAACACGAACCCTGGCGAGCCTCGTCGCATCTCTAGCCGGAATCATAAAAAACGTGCAGCCTGAACGGCAATCGGTTGATTAGGCACATCGATCGCGCACCCGCCGCGCCGCGTTGTCGCCGTTTTCCGGTCACTGCTGATCAACGCCGACAATCGGGAGCAGCTCACCTTCATGGCCATGCCCCTCGAATGGCAAAGCTCGCTATGGACGATCGTTCTGGTCGGGCTGATCGCCGCGGGCCTGCAATGGAATCTCTGGTGGCGCGACGATCGCGCGCCGCCGATCCTGCTGCATTGGGGCGGCTTCGCGCTCTGCGCCGCGGCCGCCGCCGCCCTGATGATGCTGGGCCAGAGATTCGCCGCCTGGGTGCTCGTGCTGCCCGCTCCCATGCTGGCCCTGTTCGCCTCCGCGCTGGTGCTTTCTGGGGCCCGCGCCGCAGCCGGATTGCGGCCCCGCCTGCTGCTCGCCTGCCTCCCCACGATCTTCTGGCCGGTGTTCGTGGTGCTCGCCTCGATGGTGTTCGACGACACCGAATGGATGTGCACGCTGTGTCTGTTGCACGCGGTGCTGTGGATCATCGCCGCCGTCGAGATTTGGCGCGCGCGCGCCACCATTCCATTCGCCCGCGTGCTGGCGCCCATGCTGGTGCTGGCCGCCTGCCTCGCGTTGCTGGCCATGGCGGCCGAGCTGATGAACATCGCGTCCTATCTCAGCCTGGTCGCGCTCGGACCCACGCTGCTCGCCCCGATCGCGCTGGTCACCGCCTTGTCGCTGTCGGCGATGGCGCGCGCGCAAATGCCCGCCCGGCTCGCGCTGGCGGGCGAACAGGCCCGGCAGACCGAGCGCATGACCCTGGCCGCCGCGCGCATGGCCAGCATCGGTCAGATGGCCGGAGCGCTGGCGCATGAATTGCGCCAGCCTCTCACCGTCATCGGTCTCGCGCTCGACAATCTCGAACACGCCCTCGATCGGTCCGACATCGCCGGCGCGCGCGAGCGCAGCGCGGTCATCGGCGCCCAGCTCGAACGCGCCGCCTGGCTGATCGAGCATCTGCGCCTGTTCGCCCGCGGCAGCGGACAGGGCCAGGGCAGCACCACCGTCATCCTGCGCGAACTGGTCGATGATTCGGTGCGCCTGGCCGGCGAAGCGATGCGCCTCAGCGGCATCGAGGTCATCACCGAGTTCGCCGATCGGCAAGCCACCGTGACGCTCGATGCCAGCGCCCTGCAGCAGGTGCTGGTGATGCTCATGCTCAACGCGCGTGACGCTTTCAACAGCTCCAAGGAGCTTCCGCTGCGCCGCGTCGTGCTGCGCGCCGCACCTGCCACCACCCCCGGCAACCTGACGCTGACCGTGCAGGACACCGCCGGCGGCATCGACCCGTCGGTGATGACGCGCATATTCCAGCCTTTCACCAGCACCAAATCCAATGCCGGCGCCGCCGGTCTGGGGCTGTCTTTGTGCCAGCAGATGATCACCCGCATGGGCGGCCAGATCAGCGCACGCAACGATGCCGCCGGGGCGGTGTTCACTCTCGTCCTGCCGACCGCCTGACCGCGCCGGCCGCCTCGGCCAACTCCCGCA
>DAHWBL010000344.1 GCA_027323595.1 Acetobacteraceae bacterium
GCAGCCCCAGCCGCCCCCGCTCACCACCGCCGGCGGCCAGCCCCACCTTGCTCAGCAGCCCCATCGGCAGATGCGCGATCGCCTCGCCGGTGGCCACCGGCAGCTCCGGCTCGAAGCGAATCGCGCCCGACGCCAGCACCCCGGTCGAAACCGTGACGATCACCGCGCGCGCCCGCAGGCTGCCCCAGTCGCCCGCCACCACCACCGCCCCACCGGTGCGGCTGATCCGCCGCACGGCATGGCCAAGCCGGATCTCCCCGGCCGCCGGAGCAAGCCCAGCCACGACAAAATCGCCGATGCCGTCGCGCAGACACAGATTATGCCCGCTCAGCAGATTGGCCTGCCAGTCGCGCAGGCTGAGCCGGTCCGCGTCGGCGGCGGCGATGATCGCGCCTTCCCACATCAGCAGCGACGCCACCCAGCGGTCGGACGCCAGCTTCGCCGCCGCCTCGGCCAGGCTGAGATCGGGTTCCCGCCCGGCGCGGTCGGCGAGCACGCGCATCAGCCGCGCCTCGCAGCGCTCGACATCCTGCAACTCCGCGCTGCCCGCCCAATGGTCGCCCACGCGCACCCGCTCGCAGCGGGTGGCGGTGAAATCGACGATCTCGCGCCCGGCCTTGCGGGCCAGCGCGGTCAGCGGGTTGGTCTGGCCATGGTGCAGCCAGGCGGCGCCATGATCGAACGCCGCGCCGGCCAGCATGCCGGTGCGCGCCCGCCCGCCCACGCGCCCGCCCGCCTCCAGCACCACGCAGTCGATGCGCGCGGCACGCAGCGCCGTGGCGGCGGCGATCCCCGCCACCCCGGCGCCGACCACGACGATGTCGGTGTCAAACATCGGCCGTCGCCACCGCGGCTACACCCCGCCCCAGACCTCGCGCGCGACATCGAGGCAGAGCTGCAGCTTGGCCCATTGCTGCGCCTCGGTGATGTTGTTGCCTTCCTCGGTGGAGGCGAAGCCGCATTGCGGGCTGATCGCGAGCTGCTCCAGCGGGGCGAACTTCGCCGCCGCCTCGATCCGCCGCTTCATCTCGTCCTTGCTTTCCAGCTCGCCGCTCTTGGTGGTGACGATGCCCAGCACCACGGTCTTGTGGCCCTTGGGCAGGAAGCGCAGCGGCTCGAACCCGCCGGCGCGCTCGCTGTCCCACTCCATGAAATAGGTGTCCACGTCGATGCCGTTGAACAGCACCTCGGCCACCGGCTCATAGCCGCCCGACGCCGCCCAGCTCGATTTGAAATTGCCGCGGCACAGATGCATCCCGATGGTCATGTCCGAGGGCCGGCCGGCCACCGCGCGGTTGATCAACTTCGCGTAGGTCGCCAGCAGATGCTCGGTGTCCTCGCCGCGCGCGGCCAGCATCTCGATCTGCCTGGGGTCGCACAAATACGCGATGTCCACCTCGTCGAGTTGCAGGAACCGACAGCCCGCGGCGGCGAACGCCCCCACCGCGCCGGCATAGGCATTGCCCAGATCATCGAAGAACGCGCCCAGCTCGGGATAGATCTTCGGATCGATCGATTGCCGTCCGGAACGAAAATGCAGCACCGTCGGCGACGGGATGGTCTGCTTGGCCAGCGCGGTCTTCACGTGCGCATGGACGAACTTGAAATCCTCCACGAACACCGGTTTGTTCCAGCCGACCTTGCCCACCACCTTCAGCGCGCGCGGCACCACGGTGCCCGAAAAGGCGATCTTCTGCTCGGGCTCATACAGCTCGACGCCGTCCAGGCCCGAGAGAAAATCGAAATGCCAGTAGGCGCGGCGGAACTCGCCGTCGGTCGCGCACGGCAGCCCCAGCGACTCCTGCTTGGCGATCACCCCGGCGATCAGCCGATCCTCGACCGCGCGCAAGGCCGCGGCATCGATCCGCCCGGCCGCGTGGTCGGCGCGCGCGATCTTCAGCTCGGGCGGACGCAGCAGGCTGCCGACATGATCGGTACGGAACCGTTTCGTGGTGCTGGACGACATGATCACTCCCTGATGACGTTGCTTATTCGGACCAATTCGACTGCTCAAACCGCTCGCCGCGCGCCGTTGCACACGCGTCCAGGCCGGCCGGCTTCGCGCCAGCGTGACCCGGCAAGATTGACCAAATGCATATGCGCCCCGCCGGCCGCCGTCAAAGCGCGCAAAGCTGGTGGGTGGCATGCGGCCGGCGATGCCATCAAAGCGTCATCGACGCCGCGCCCTTGTCGGCGGCGCCATAATCCTGTTTGTGCGCCACCATGACCGTCCGCCCCGGCACGCCCGCCACCACCGCGATCCTGCCCGGCCTGCTCGCCCGCCTCGCCGGCGGCTGCGCCCGCCACCCCTGGCCGGTGCTGCTGCTCGCGTTGCTGCTCGCCGCCACCGCGATCGGGGCCGCCTACACCCGGCTCGCCATCTCCACCGACGTGGACGAGCTGTTCTCCCCCAGCCTGCCCTGGAAACAGCGCCAGGCCGCCTACGCCGCCGCCTTCCCGCAGTTCCAGGACCTCGTGGTGGTGCTGATCGACCCGGCCCGGCCGGACGCCCCGCCCGAGGCCGCCGACGAAACCGCCGACCAGCTCGCCGCCCTGCTCGCCCGCGACCAGACCCATTTCCGCTCCGTCACCCGCCCCGACGCGAACCCCTATTTCGACCGCGAGGGGCTGCTGTTCCTCGACCAGACCACG
>DAHWBL010000403.1 GCA_027323595.1 Acetobacteraceae bacterium
TGGCTCAGTCACGGCACTTCTGCCATACGTGCCGCCGCTTTGGCACCAACGGAATTTCCAGCAATTCTTCCTTGGCACGATCGGATGGTCGATCGGGGGCTCAGCACTCCTGATCGCCCTGCTCGCACGCCCCGCGCGGGCCGTGGCAATCCGCTGGCTTGCCGCGCTGCTGGTCGTCACCAGCCTTGGCAGCTACATGGCAACCCTGGTTGCCGGCTATCGCAAATGGAACATCGATCTCGCGGCGATTGGCTTCCTGCGCGACCATATCGGGCTTGAGCGCTTCGTCACCTTCGGCCCCTTCCAGCCGAACTATGGCGCCTATTTCGGTATCGCTTCGCTCAATTCGATCTATGTGCCAAACCCCGACATTTGGACCACATACATCCACCGCGCCCTCGATCCCTATGGCTTTGCCAACATCTTCGATGGACGCTGGCCGCATCTGCCGGGGCAGCCGGGGCTGGTTGCGACCTTCGAACAGAATCTCGACGGCTACCGGCGGCTGGGCCTGCGGTATGTCCTGGCGTACCCCGAAATCCCTGGATTTGAGAATCCCCTGCCCGCGCTTGCCGCCGATCCGAGACTCACGCGCGTCTATGCCGATCCGATGCTGGTCATCCTCGAGGTGCCGGATCCCACGCCCTATTTCCGTTCAACCGGTGGCGACTGCCGGCTCGACATCGGGTCACGCACCGAACTCGTCGCGAACTGTACGGCGCCGGCGACACTGCATCGCAACGAAATGTTCTTCCCCGGCTGGCGCGCCCTGGTGAACGGCAGGCGCGTCGCGATCGCCGAGGATGACGCGATCACCCAGCAAATCCCGATTCCCGCCGGACGCTCGGTGATCGGCTTTCGTTACGCGCCGCCGCTGGCCGGTCCGGGGTGGGGCCTGTTCTGGCTCGGCGTGATCGCGACCCTGGGCTCGTTGCTGTATCGTGGCTCTGGCCGCCTGATCGTAAACAAGGAATAGCTAATCTTCGCCGCCAAACTGTCCAGGCAACCGGAGCCACCTCAAGCCAGATGCATTCCGCCCCGCAAGGGCGTGCCACGACAAACAGCACCCCCAATCATGACTGACGAACTCAACAAAATCCCCAACCAATCACCAAATTCCCAAAAATTTTTTGGTTCTTTTTTTCAAAAAAGAACCGCTTTCCCCTTCACCTCCCCTCACTTCCCAAAACCTTAGCCGCTGCCTGTGCAAAGCTCATATCCACCACGCTTTCCGGCGGCACGCTGCCTTTGATCATCGCCTGGTCGCGGAAGAATTCCCAGTCGCGGCGGATGCTGGCCAGGTTCACCCGGCCGTCGGGGTCGACATGCTGGGAGTACATCTCGCGTGCCAGGGCCTCGGAAATTTTGTAGCGCCGCACGATCAGTTCGATGACCGGCGCGGCGCCGGGGCCGGTGATGTGGCCGTCCCTGATGGTGCCCATGTAGTCGCGATAGCCGCGCAGCAGCGCGGTCATGAAGCGGATCGCGACGCCGCGATGGTTGGTGGCGAAATCCTCGCTGTAGAATTGCAGGCCGATCTGGTCGCCGGGGTAGAAGGCCTCGGTGTTGACCAGGCGCCTCGCGCTGCCGGCCTGCACGGCGATGGTGCCGAACGGTTCGATGATGAAGCTCGCATCGAGCGCGCCGTTGGCGAAGGCGGCGATCTGCTGCGGAAACGAGAGATAGACGATGTTGACATCGGAATATTTGAGCCCGGCGGATTTCACCCCTTCGTTCACCACTGAGAGTTCGGCGATGCCGGGGGTGGCGATGCCGATCCTGAGGCCCTTGAGGTCGGCGAGGGTTTTCACCCGGCCGCTGTCGATGAGATCGCGGCGCACGATGACGCTCTGATAATCGGATTGCGCCCAGGTGGTGGTGCGGTCCGCCACGATGCGGATATGGATGCCGCGTTCGACCGCGTTGAACAGCCCCGCCGAGCTGGCGCCGCCGCCGACATCGAGGTCCCCCGCGCCGAGCGGGGCGATCATCTTGCCGGCGGTGTCGAGGCTGGTGAACTGCGCGTCGATATGCTGGTCGCGGAAATAGCCACGTTCGAGCGCGAGAAACGCCGGCACGTCGCTGAGCGAATTGATCACGCCCACCCGCACGACGTCGTCCGCGCGCCCTGGCACGACATCGTCCGCGCGCGCCGGCAGGGCGGCGAGCAGCGCAAGCAGCAGCAGGCGTTTCATCTTCCATCCCCCCTTGTCTTGCGGGGATGGGACCGGGGCCTGCCTAGCCTGTCAAGCGCGCCGCGGCGGGCTTTGCCGGTTTGGCCGGCAGCGGCGGCATCTCGATGTCGATCTCCAGCGTGGAGATGTCCTTGCCGCGATCAAGCTTGACCTGCACCTTGTCGCGATCGATCGGGATATGTTTGGCGATCACCGCCAGGATCTCCTCCTGCAGGATCGCGGCGAGATCGGATTTGCCGGTGCTGGCGCGTTCGTGCGCGAGCAGAATCTGCAACCGTTCGCGCGCGACCGGCGCGGATGATTTGCGGGTGAAAAATCCAAGCAGGTTCATGCCACGCGGGACCCGAACAATTTACCCAGAAAGCCTCGCTTCTCGGCCGGAATGACAACCGGGAACTGCTCGCCCTTCAGCCGTCGCACCGCATCGAAATAGGCGCGCGCGGCGACCGACTCCGGCGCCGACAGCGTCACCGGCATGCCAAGGTTGGAGGCGCGCAGCACCTCCTCGCTCTCCGGCACCACCCCGATCAGCGGCACCGACAGGATTTCCACCACGTCGTCGATCTTGAGCATCTCCCCGCGGGCGGCGCGGGCGGGGTCGTAGCGGGTGATCAGCAGGTGCTTTTCCACCTGTTCGCCGCGCTCGGCGCGTTCGGTCTTGCTGTCGAGCAGGCCGATGATGCGGTCCGAATCGCGCACCGAGCTGACCTCGGGGTTGGTGACCACCACGGCGACATCGGCGTGATACATCGCATGGGTGGCGCCGCGCTCGATCCCCGCGGGGCTGTCGGCGATCACCCAGTCGAATTTCTCGCGCAACTCGGCGATCACCCGCGCGACGCCCTCGCTGCTCAGCGCGTCCTTGTCGCGGGTCTGGCTGGCGGCGAGCAGCGACAGGTTCTCCACCCGCTTGTCGCGGATCAGCGCCTGCGCGAGCTTCGCCTCGCCCTGGATCACGTTGATCAGGTCATAGACCACCCGGCGCTCCGCCCCCAGGATCAGGTCCAGGTTGCGCAGCCCGACATCGAAATCGACCAGCACCACGCTCTGCCCGCTTTGCGCGAGCGCCACGCCGAGCGCTGCGGTGGAGGTTGTCTTGCCGACCCCGCCTTTGCCGGATGTCACCACCAGGACCTTGGCCATACGCGTCTCCTTGTTCGCCGCCCTGGATCAGGACAGCTTTTGAATCTGCAAATTCTCGCCGTCGAGCCAGGCCTGCGCCGGCTGGCCACGCAGCCCGGCCGGCATTTCCTCGGCGGTTCGGTAAAGCCCGTCGATCGACAGCAACTCCGCCTCCAGCCGCTGGCAGAAGATACGCGCGCCACCGCCACCGGCGAACCCGGCGATGGCGCGGCCACGCAGCGGCCCATAGACATGGATGGACCCCGCCGCGACGATCTCCGCCCCCGAGGACACCGCGCCGATCACGGTGACATCGCCGGCCGGGTTGAGCACGGTCTGGCCCGAGCGCACCGGGCGGGCGATGATGATGGCGTTGGGCTGCGGGCGCGGCGGTTCGGCGGGCTCGGCGGTGGGCCGGCCGCCGACCAGCAGCGGCGGGTGCGTCCAGCCCGCGCCGGCACGCGCGGCATCGACGCCCTCCACCCCGATGACGCGGATGCCCAGGGCGGCGAGTGCTGCGAACAGCACCGCGTATTCGCCGTCATCGACCGGGCCGAGCGCGGACAGATCCACCACCACCGGGCGCGCGGCGAACACTTCGGGCGCGCGGCCGACCTGCTCGGCGAGGCCATCGAGCCAGGCGTCGAGCGGCGCCTCCGGCGCCAGTGCGATGGCGATGAAGGAGCGGCCCCGAAGGCGGATGTTGGTACGGATGCGCGGCATGGACACCACGCTGGGCTAGAAGCCGCGCGCGCGATGGTCAATGCGATTCCGCCGCCGGCGCGTCGGTGGCCGCCCCGACTCGCCGCGCAAGGGGGCTGCGACCCGCCACCCGGCCCGGCACGGCCGCCCCGCGGGGCCTGGCCGGGGCGTGGCCACCGCGACTCGGCGCCGAGTCGGATGGCCCCGGCGCGGTAGCGAATTAACGATTTATTGACGATTGAATGACGCTGCCTCGGCGAGGCTGTCCGCTCACGCTCGCGAGAGGTCCATGCCGAGGCTTGCCACCATCGCGCCCCCCGCCGGCCGGCCTGCCGCCGCATGAGCGCCGGCGCGCGCATCGCCCTGTCGGGCCCACCCGAGCCCGCCGACACGGCCGGGCAACTGCGCGCGCTGGAGCGGGTGGTTTTCGCGCAGCGCTGGGACATTGACGGGCTGACCGAGCAGCGCGACGCGCTG
>DAHWBL010000428.1 GCA_027323595.1 Acetobacteraceae bacterium
CACATCAGCCCCGCGTGCCGCAAGCCAGCTTGCCACATCCACCGCCGCGTCACCCGCCACCGCGACCGGCTGCGATGGCGCGGCGATATGTTCCGCCAGAACGCTTCGTGCCACGCCGTCGATCTCCAGAAAAACATGATCGCGCCGGGAGTCGATCGCCGTCCACAGCGTGCGTTTTCCAAGGCCGGCAGGGCTTGGGCGAACACCTCTCCCAGGCTGACGGCCACCAGTTGACAGCCGCGGCCGAGCGCGATGCCGTGCGCCAGCGACAGCGCCAACCGCAAGCCGGTGAAGCTGCCCGGCCCGACCGTGACCGCGACGATGTCGGGCGCGCCAAGGCGCAACACCTCGTCTGCCAGCGACGGCAGAATGGCGGCCTGGCCATGGCGACCAGCCGCACCACGCTGGGCGATAACGCCACCGTCGCGCACCAGGGCCACCGAACAGGCGGACAGGGCCGCATCCAATGTCAGCGTCAAGACCACGGATCGAATGCTCCCCGCGGCCTGTTTGCGCACCTGCCGCAGACCAAGGAGCGGAGACGATTCAAGCCCCTCGTCGCCGCCCCGTTCGTTGGCGCATCGAAAATTCGGTCAGTATAGGTCACAGGCCTCTTCGAAGGTGAGGCGCGGCAGGCGCGGGAAGACCCCCGCGGGATCTCCGTGCCCGATATTGACCAGGAAATTCGATTTCCAACCGCGATACGAGAAAAACTCGGCATCGACCTTGTCATTATCAAAACCGCTCATCGGGCCCGCATCCAGCCCCAGCGCGCGCGCCGCCATGATCAGATACGCGCCTTGCAGTGTTCCGTTGCGAAACGCCGTCTCGGTGGCCAGTTTCTCGCTGCTGGTGAACCAGTTCCTGGCGTCGGGAACATGCGGGAACAGCTTGGGCATCTGCTCGTGGAATTTCGGATCATAGGCGACGATCGCCACCACCGGCGCGCTCATCGTCTTGTCGCGGTTCCCGGCCGACAATGCCGGCAACAGCCGCTCCTTGGCGGACTGGCTGCGCAGGAACACGAACCTCGCCGGCGATGCGTTGGCCGAAGTCGGGCCCCATTTGAGCAGATTGTAGATCGATTTGATGTCGTCGTCGGTCACCGGCTGATCGGTCCACGTGTTCTGGGTCCGAGCCTCTCGGAAAAGCCGGTCAAGAGCGGCGTCGTCGAGCGTCATGAGAGCACCTCGTCAAATGGACCCTACCTCTCCTGCCCTTGCGCCGCGAGGTCAAGCCGGGCGCGACCGCCCGCTCTGGTCGCCCGCCTCGCTGCGGGGCTACACGGGTCGGCGGTTGGCCTCTATACAGCGCGCAGCTGATGCAAAATGACTCACCCTCAGGCGCGGCACCGGATCGAATTCTGGTGACCGGCGCGACCGGCTTCGTTGGCGGCGCCCTCGCCCGGGCGCTGGCCGCGCGCGGGGTGGCGCCGCGCCTGCTGGTACGGGCCAATTCAGACCCGACCAACATTGCCCAAATCCCCGGTGAGCGCGTGGTGGGCGACCTTACCGACCCGGCTTCGCTCGCCCGCGCGGTCGCCGGTTGCCGGCAGGTGTTTCATGTCGCCGCCGATTACCGGATTTGGGTGCCAGACCCCGCGGCGATGCTGCGCGCCAATGTCGATGGGTCCGCCGCCCTGGTCCGCGCGGCACAGGCCGCCGACGTCGAACGGATCGTCTATTGCAGCTCGGTGGCGGCACTCGGACTGACCGGAACCGATCATCCGGCCGACGAGACCACGCCGGTGGATGAAAGCCGGATCGTGGGCACCTATAAATTGTCCAAGTTCCGCGCCGAGCAGGCGGTGCTGGCGCTGGCCCGGCAGGGTGCGCCGGTGGTGGTGGTCAATCCGTCCATGCCGATCGGCCCGGGCGACGTCAAACCAACGCCGACCGGCCGGCTGATCCGCGATGCGGCCCGCGGCAAGATCCCGGCTTTTGTCGATACTGGCATGAACGTGGTGCATGTCGACGATGTCGCCGAGGGCCATCTGCTGGCGATGCAACGCGGACGGATCGGCAGCAAATACATTCTCGGTGGCGACAATCTGGACCTGCGTGCCCTGCTCGCCCTGATCGCCGAACAGGCCGGCCGCCGCCCGCCGCGGATATCCTTGCCGCGCGGACCGTTATTCCCGCTGGCCGCCGTGGCGGAACTTTATGGTCGGATCAGCGGGCACGAACCGCTCCTGACGCTGGATGCGTTGCGCATGTCGCGGAAAAAGATGTTTTTCAGCTCCGACCTCGCCCGCGCCGAACTGGGCTATGCGCCTCGCCCGGTGCACGAGGCGATCCGCGACGCGCTCGCCTGGTTTGCGCACCGATGATCCTCGGCGTTGCTCTCGCCCTGCTGGCGTGGATCTGGTTGATCGGATTTCACGGAAAATTCTGGCAATCCGGCCCTCGGCTGGATCGCGCTGGCACCCGCGCCGAGACGCCAGAGGTTGCCATCATCGTGCCTGCGCGCGACGAGGCCGCGCAAATCGCGGCGACGCTGCGATCACTGCTGGCACAAGATTATTCGGGCACCTATCAGGTTCTTCTCGTCGATGACGGCAGCACCGATGGCACCGGCCAGATCGCACGCGGCATCGCCGACCCACGCCTGCGGGTAATCACCGGCGAGGCGCGTCCCCCGGGATGGAGCGGCAAATTATGGGCCGTGGCACAAGGCATCGCCGCCGCACCACCATCGGCCGCGCTGCTGTTGTTGACCGACGCGGACATCCTGCATGCGCCTGGCCATCTGTCCGCCCTGGTCGCAGCCGCCGAAGCGCGCGGGCTCGACCTGGTTTCGGAAATGGTCGCGCTGAACTGCGCCAGCCTGGCCGAGCGCGCACTGGTCCCGGCGTTCGTCTATTTCTTTCAGCTTCTCTACCCGTTCGCATGGGTCAATGACCCGCGCAAACCCGCGGCCGCGGCGGCCGGCGGGACAATGCTCGTGCGGCGCACCGCGTTGGAGCGGATCGGCGGTATCGGCGCGATCAAGGGCGCACTGATCGATGATGTCGCGCTCGCCCGCGCAATCAAGCCAGGCGGACCTATCTGGCTTGGCCATGCGAGGGACGCGAAATCGATCCGCCCATACCCCGACGCGACGTCGATCTGGCACATGATCGCGCGCACTGCCTACGTGCAGTTGGGTTACGCGCCGCTGCTGCTGCTTGGCACGGTCCTCGGTCTTTGCGTCATATTCGTGGTTCCCCCAGCCGCGACCCTGTTCGGGTCCGGACCTGCCCGGCTTGTCGGGGCGGCAGCGTGGATCCTGATGGCGTCGTCCATCATGCCGACCCTGCGGCGCTTCGGCCTGTCGGTTATGTGGGCCGCGGCGCTGCCGCTGGTTGCCATATTCTATCTCGCAGCCACCATTGGATCAGCGGTCGATCATTACGCCGGGCGAGGCGTTCGCTGGAAGGGCCGCGCCTACGAAGCCGGCGGACCGGCATGAGCAGCACCATGAACGATTCCGAAAACATTGAGATTTGGTCGGGCAAGGGCAGAAGCGACGAAAATTTTCCGGTCGGCTCCTTCCTGATCCGGCCAGATTTGCGCCAGCATGTGCATGCTTTTTATGATTTCGCCCGCAACGCCGACGACATCGCCGATTCGGACACGCTGGCAGCACAGGACAAAATCGCCCGCCTGGACCGCATGGAGCAGATCCTCCTCGGCCACGTCGATGGTGGCGCGCCAAGTGCCGTGGCCCTGCGCACGAGCCTTGCCCAAAGTCGCGTCACGCCACGACATGCGCTCGATCTGCTGGTTGCGTTCCGCCAGGATGCCACCAAACATCGCTACGCGACATGGGAAGAGCTCCATGAATATTGCCGCTATTCGGCGATGCCGGTCGGCCGGCACGTGCTTGATCTGCACGCCGAAAACCCGGCTTCTCATACACCATCCGATCATCTTTGCGCGGCACTGCAAGTGCTGAATCACCTCCAGGACTGCGCATCCGATCTGCGTGCGCTTGATCGCTGTTATCTGCCGTCAAACATGCTGGAACGGCACGGCAGCGGCATCGATGATCTGCGGAAAAACCACGAATCCGTCGGATTGCGCGCCGCATTTTCGGAGCTGCTCGACCACTGCGACCATCTGATTGCATCCGCGCGTCAATTGCCCGCGCTTGTCGCTGATCGCCGCTTGCGGGTCGAATGTGGCGTGATCAACGCGCTTTGCCATCGCCTCGCCATGCGGTTGCGACGCGAAGACCCGATTGCCGGACGGGTGAAATTGCACCGAAGCGACGTGGTGTTGGCGCTGCTTGGCGCGAGCCGGCATTTCCTATGACACAAGCGCTTCCGCTTGGCGCGTTGGCCGAAGACATCGTCGCGGTGGACGCGCTGGTGCGCGCATCCGGCACCAGCTTTTATCACGGCATGCGCATTCTTCCAGCGGACCGCCGGATTGCGATGTATGCCATCTACGCGTTTTGCCGGGTGGTCGATGACATCGTCGATGAAGAAGGCCCGTTCGACGACAAGCTTTCCCGTCTTGATGACTGGCGCGAAAAGATCGAGCGTCTGTATCGTGGCGAGGCGAGCGATCCGGTCACCAGGATTCTTCTTCTCGCCGTTGAAAAATTTGATCTGCAAAAGATCGACTTTCTTGGCGTGATCGACGGCATGCAGATGGATGGGCAGCGCGCCATCATCGCCCCGGACCTCGCCGAGCTCGATCTTTACTGCGACCGCGTGGCCGGCGCGGTCGGACGCTTGTCGGTCCGCGCGTTCGGTGACGCATCACTGGCAGCGGACGAAGTCGCGGGTGCGCTGGGACATGCCCTGCAACTCACCAATATCCTGCGGGACCTGGACGAGGACGCCAGTCGCAACCGGCTGTATCTGCCTCGCGAATGGCTGCAAGAAGCAGAAGTTCCCCTGCTGCCGCAAGCAGCATTGGCATCGCCGCGGCTGGGCCTGGTGTGCGAACGCGTCGCCACGCTGGCCGCGGCGGAGTTCGCGCGCGCCGAAGCGGCGATGCGGCGATGTGACGACCAGGCGATGCGCCCAGCGCGCCTGATGGGCGCGACCTATAAGGCGTTGCTTGCACGCATGCGCCGCCGCGGCTGGGCCGATCCAACCCGCCCGGTTTCGCTGCCGACATGGCAAAAGCTGCTGATCATCCTGCGATACGCATGGCGCTGATCCGGGCCGGTCGGGGATGAAACATGCGCATGTCATCGGCGCGGGGCTCGCCGGCATCGCCGCGGCGATGGCGTTGGCCGACCGCGGTGCGCGCGTCTACATCTATGATTCCGCCCCGGTCGCGGGGGGGCGCTGTCGATCCTATTTCGATCGTGAACTGGGCTGCCGCGTCGATAACGGCAATCACCTGCTGCTGTCGGGCAATCGCGCCGCGATGGCGTATCTGCACGCGATCGGCGCCGCCGACAGCCTCGCCGGACCAGGGCGGGCAGAATTTCCTTTCGTGGACCTGAAATCTGGTGAGCGCTGGGTTCTGCGGCCGAATGAGGGTCTGCTGCCTTGGTGGATATTCGCACCGACCCGGCGCGTGCCCGGGTCACGGCCGACGGAGTATCTCGCACTCCTTCGCCTGCGCATCGCGACCGCCGATGCAACGATCACGGACTGCTTGCGGCCCGGACCGCTGTGGCGGCGCCTGTTGGAGCCGCTGGCGATCGCCGCGCTCAACACGATGCCCGATCGTGCCAGCGCCGCCCTGATGCAGGCGGTCATCGCCCAAAGCCTTGGTCGCGGCGGCGGCGCGTGCATCCCGTGCTGGCCGTCGGTTGGCATGTCCGAAAGCCTGATCGAACCAGCCCTGCGCCGGCTGGCGATGCAGCATGCGCAAGTACATCTCTCCTGCCGCGTCAGCGGCCTCGATGTCGTCGACCAGCGGGTGGTGGCCTTGCATCTGCCGCAAGGTCGTCGCGAGTTGGAGCCTGGCGACCAGGTGGTCCTGGCCACCCCCGCGCCGGTGGCCGCGCAGTTGCTGCCCGGCTTGACGGTACCGAACGAGTTCGAGGCGATCGTCAATCTTCACTTCGCCATGCCCCCGACATTGCGCGACACCACGCCGCGATTTATCGGGCTCATCGGCGGCATCGCGGAGTGGGTGTTCGTCAAGGCCGGTCATCTGTCCGTGACGATCAGCGCGGCAAACCGTCTGGTCGATGAGGACGCGCAGGCCCTGGCCGGCAAGGTCTGGCCCGATGTCAGCGCCGCCCTGGCGATTCCCGCGACACCCATGCCCGCCTGGCGGGTGGTCAAGGAGCGGCGCGCGACCTTTGCCGCAACTCCCGCCCAACTGCGACGCCGACCCCGCGCACGCACCGATCTGCGCAACCTGGTGCTGGCCGGCGACTGGACCGACACCGGCTTGCCTGCGACCATCGAAGGTGCCATCTGCTCTGGTCGAACCGCCGCCGAGACATTGATGCAGTTGGTGCCATGAACCCTGATTTTTC
>DAHWBL010000318.1 GCA_027323595.1 Acetobacteraceae bacterium
ACGTCACCTCGCCCACCGGCATCCAGGAGGTCGCCCGCTTCGGCGGCGCCAACCTCGCCGGCGCGATCTGGGAATGCATCGAAGCCAAAATCCGCGGCGCGTAACCACGGGCTCGCGCCACGGGTCGCGATCAGGGGATCAGCACGGTGCTGCCGGTGGTCGCGCGCGCCTCGATGGCGCGATGGGCGGCGGCCGCATCCGCCAGCCTGAATTCCTGATTGACCGAGATTTTGACAGCGCCGTTTCGCACCACCTCGAACAGCAGCCCGGCATACCGCTCCAGATCGGCGCGCCGGGCGGGGTAATGGGCCAGCGACGGCCGGGTCAGGAACAGGCTGCCACGCGCCCCCAGAATCGCCGGATCGACCGGCGGCACCGGCCCCGACGCCGCGCCATAGGTGACCATCATGCCAAGCGGCGCCAGACAATCCAGGCTGGCGGTGAAACTGTCCTTGCCCACGGAATCATACACCACCGGCACCATCGCCCCGCCGGTCAGCTTCTTCACCTCCGCGGCGAGCGACCCGTAGCCCACGACGGCGGCCACCGCGCCGTTGGCCAGCGCCAGCTCCGCCTTGCCCGGCGATGACACCACGCCGATCGCGCGCGCACCAAGCTGGCGCGCCCACTGGCAAAGAATCAAACCAACCCCGCCGGCGGCGGCGTGCACCACGATCCAGTCACCCGCCCGCACCGGATAGGTCCGATGCAGCAGATAGGCGGCGGTCATGCCCTGCATCATCATCGTCGCCGCGGTCCGGTCGTCGATGCCATCAGGGATCAGCACCAGCCGATCGGCGGGAATGACCCGGTCGGTCGCATAGGCGCCAAGCGGCCCGCCGGCATAGGCAACCCGGTCCCCCGGCTTCACATGGCCCACACCCGGCCCGACCGCGCTCACCGTCCCCGCGCCCTCCATCCCCAGCGTCACCGGCAGATGCGGCACCTTGTAAAGCCCGCTGCGATAATAGACGTCGATGAAATTGAGCCCGATCGCCGTGTGATGCACCAGGGCCTCGCCGGGTCCGGGCTCGGGCAACGGAACATGCTCATACACCAGCGCCTCGGCGCCACCATGGGCATGGATGCGAACCGCTTCGCTCACGTCAAACTCCCACTTCCGGCGCATCGCTCACGCGCGTTCAAGGTCCAGCAGAAAAATCTTCGTCGCCACGCCGCCCGCGAAGCTGTAGCCACCCGGCCCCGCCGCCGCGGTCACCCGATGACACGGGATCAGGATCGGGATCGGATTGCGCGCCACCGCCTGCCCCACCGACCGGGCGGCACCGCCGGCGCGACGCGCCAGTTGCGCATACCCGCAAACCGTGCCGTGCGGAATGGCGCGCAGCCCATCCCAGACCCGGCGCTGGTAGTCGGTGCCACCTGGCGACAACGGCAGATCATCGGGCAGTGGCACACCATCGAAATACCGGTCCAACGCCGCGACCACCCGGCCCAGCAGCGCGCTGCCATCGCCGCCATCCGCCCAGCCGGATTCCAGCGCGACCACGGCACCGTCCGCCTCGAACACCGTGAGGTCACCGATCGGCGAATGCATGGACACATGCGGCATTGCGTCAGGCCATCGATGGTTGAGGGCCAATGCGAGCCCGCGCACCGCGATCTGTCAAGTCAGTGGCCGGCGCAGGCAATGGTGCGGCGCCGCCGCCGGCGCGCCCGAACCGCCGGGCCAGCAGGCCAGCCGACGCTCGACAAAAAACATCCGCCATTGCGCGTTCACCCGCGGGCGCAGCACCACCGCGCCAAGCAGCAGCGCCTGCGCCACCAGCAGCAGCATCGCCAGCGCCAGCCTGAACCGGATCAAAACACCCCCCCGCCGCCCGCCGCCCAGACGCGCAGCAGCACCAGCTGCGCCACCGCGCACGCCACCAGCACCAGCAGCATCAGCCAGCGCGGCAGACACGCCACCCAATCGGCGAGACTGCCCAGAAAAACCGGGTTGGTACCAACGAAACGCGGCATCGCATCCAGCCCGGTGGCCGCCGGCAGCAGCACCGACCCGAGCAGAAAAACCCCCTCCGCCGCGCGCCGGCGCGCCAGCAGCCAGCCACCCACCGCAAGCCCGGCCACCGCCCACAGCGCGTGCCACGCAAGGCTCGGTGCGGCGAAAAGTTGCCGCAGATCACCTGCCGCGAGACCGTGCAAAATCCGCATGATCGGATTGCTCCAGTTCCGGCCCCATAAAATCTGCACATGCGCGAACGCGAACCCGTCGCCCACCGCCAGATATTGGGCCAGCACGAACGCCGAAAGCCCGAGCGGGGCGATCGCGGCGGGCAACAGCGCATCCGCCCAGGCGCGCGCGGTCCACACGCGCCGGCGCGCCAGATCGGTCAGCCGGTCCACGCCGATGACCAGCGCAAGCAGAATTCCCGCCGGGCGCGTCGCACCGGCAAGGCACGCCCACACCGCCGCGCGCCCCGGCCGGCGCGCCCGCAGCGCGGCCAGGCTGGCCACCACCAGCGCGCCATACAACGCCTCCGCGTAGACCAGCGAAAAAAACATCCCGATCGGAAACACCATCACGAAAATCGCCGCCACCAGCGCCCCATGCCCGCGCCGGCGCGCCACCGCCGCGCCGATCATGCACGCCATCACCGCCGACGCCGCCAGGCTGATGCCGATCCCGCATTGCTGCGCGCTCGCACCGCTGATCGCCACCAGCGCGCGCATCGCCAGCGGATAGACCGGAAAGAACGCCCAGTGCGGCACCGAACCCAGATTGTCCCAGTCGGCGTCAGCGCCGTATCCTTCGAGCGCGATCCGCTCATACCATCCGCAATCGAAATGACAGAGCTGGTCGAGCACCGCCCCATGGTGCGGCACGATCAGCACCAGCGCGCCGGCCCGCACCGCCACCGCCACCGCGACGAACAGCAGCACGCGCACCCCACGGGTCATGCCGGCAGGCCGCGCGCCCTCAGCGCCCGCGCCAGGCCAGCCGCCGTGTCGAGCGGCGGGCCGCACACCCGGGCGCGACAAACGTAGGCCCGCACGACATCGTTCGGCTTGCCCGCCGCCGGATGATGCTCGCCCAGCGGCGCGCCAGGCGGCGCGCGCACCACCGCAACCGTGGGGTCCGCGCCCGCCAGCGCCACCGCGACCAGTGCCGCCGCACCCGGCCCGGTCCCGGTCACCACCACGCTCGCCGCCTCGTGCAGCTGCCGCGCGGCGGCGAGCAGGGTCGTGCTGCCGGCAAGCCCGTCCGCCGCCCCCGCGTTCGCCCCGATCACCGCCTCGGCGGCGGCCTCCCACTCGGGCTCCCCGGTCAGCACGAACAGCCGCGCCAGCACCTCGGCCATCAGCCCCTGGCCGGATGGCACCGCGCCGTCGGTGGCCACGCGCGGACGCGGCGAGGGCACATCGCGCGCATCGCTCGCCGACTGAAAAAAACCGCCATCGGGATCGGCGAAAAATTCCCGCGCGGCCGCAACCAGCCCGCGCGCATCATCAAGATATCGAACCTCCCCGCTCGCCTCGTACAGCGCCAACGCCGCGCGCGCCATCGCCGCCTGGTCCTCCAGCAGACCCGCGGCGGTGACCACGCCGTCGCACCAGGAATGGTCGATGCGGCCATCCGGCCGGCCGAGCAGAACCCGCAACCGGTCATAGGCCGCACCACCCAGCGCCAGCCATTGCGGCCGCGCGAACACCGCCGCCGCGCGCGCCAGACCAGCGATCATCAGCGCGTTCCAGTCGGCAAGAATCTTGTCGTCACGCGCCGGCGGCACGCGCCCCGATCGCACCGCGAACAAGGCCGCGCGGGCCGCATCGAAATCCGCCTCGGCGGCATCGTCGCCAAACGCGCTGACCCGGCGCAGGATCGTGCGCCCCTCCCAGTTTCCCGCCTCGCTCACGTCATAGGCACGCGCGAAGCCGCCCGCATCCCGCGGCCCCACGATCGCCGCGACCTCGGCTGCGTCCCACACGTAAAACCGCCCCTCTTCGCCCTCGCTGTCCGCATACATCGAGGCGGCGAAACATGCCCGCCCATCGCGCGGCCCGGCCATCATCTCGCGGGTCAGCCAATCGACGATGCCGCGCGCGCAACGATCATATAGCGGGTCCGGCCGATCGGCCTGCGCGAGCGCCAGCAACTCCAGAATCTGCGCGTTGTCGTAAAGCATCTTCTCGAAATGCGGCACCAGCCACTCGGCATCGGTGGCATAGCGGCTATAGCCCCCGCCCAGATGGTCATGGATGCCGCCATACGACATCCGCGCCAGCAGCGCGTGCGTGGCCTCGCACGCGGCAGGCATCGGCGCGCAGATCCCTTCCTGCCACAGAAAGCGAAAAATCGGCGCGTTGGGAAATTTCGGCGCGCCGCCAAGCCCGCCATGCACCGGGTCGGTCTGCCCCACGAAACGCTCCGCGACCTCGGCGAGCCGGTCCATCGAGGGCAGCGGCCCCGGACGTGCCGCGCTCATCGCCGCCAGCGCCTGCGACAGACGCGCGCGGTTCTGCCCGATCGCCTCGTCATCGCGCACCCAGGCGGCATGGATCGCGGCGAGCACCTCGCGAAACCCCGGCATGCCATGCCGGCGCACCGGCGGAAAATAGGTGCCGCCCCAGAACGCCTCGCCGCGCGGGGTGAGAAACATCGTCAGCGGCCATCCGCCCTGCCGGC
>DAHWBL010000458.1 GCA_027323595.1 Acetobacteraceae bacterium
GGTGGAGGTGCCGGTCCAGTCCACGGTGATCACCCCGGCGGAGAGGCCATAGGTGAAGGCGGGCGAGCCGGAGGCTGTCAGCAGCGACAGCGAAGTGAAGGGCAGCGAGGTGTCGGAAAAGCTCATGCCGAAGCCGTTCGCCCCGGACAAGACCTGGTCGGTGACGGTCAGCGTGGTGCCGGTGAATTGCGCGGTATCGTTGTTGTTGGGGTCGGAATA
This sequence comes from Acetobacteraceae bacterium, assembly GCA_027323595.1. Classification (GTDB taxonomy): domain Bacteria; phylum Pseudomonadota; class Alphaproteobacteria; order Acetobacterales; family Acetobacteraceae; genus CAIVDX01. Next base: position 220 of record DAHWBL010000458.1, read on the forward strand.
GGTGAAGCTGTTCGGCGCGACGATGGTGGCCGACGACCAGGAGTTGGTGCCCACGAAGCTGCCGTTGGAGCCGAAGGCGAGGGTGCCGTCGATGGTCTGGCCGGTGTAATCGGCGCGGGCGCCGCCGGCGGCGAAGATCCCGAGGGCCAGGGTGGCGATGAGGGAGATGAGGCGCATGGGAAACTCCTGCTGTCCGGTCCGGCGTGATGCCCACGAATCAGGCTGCCGTTAACAACACATTAAATTTTTGCCCGAAACCGGATCAACCGAAATCCGCTCGATTTTGTCGCCGCGAAGGTCCGGAATTGTCAGGTCGGCTCCGGCCTGGTCGGCCGCGCGCCTGCCGCAACAAAAATCGTGCGTGCCTGGCTTAAAACTTCGCCATTGCTTCACGTGAAGCAATCTTGCGAATCGGCAAACATCCAATTGCTTCACGTGAAGCAAAACGGCCCGGCGGGGAGGTCCGCCGGGCCGGCTGGGTCAATGCACCAGGGCGGGCAGCATCTCGTGCTCGATGATCGCGGCCATCGCCAGGCCGAAACCGTCGGCCACACCCATCGGCGTGCCGTCGGCGCCATGGACCGCGAAGGCCCGCACGCCCTGCACCATCACCGGCTTGATATAGGCGACCTGCGCCACCCCAAGCTGGGCGAACTGGCCCTGCGACATGCTGTGCGGGTCGAGGGTGTCGGCGGTGTGCTGAACTCGGTTGGTCATTTTTCGTCTCCTTGACGGGGCTTCGTCTGGAACACCCCGAAATCATCGCCGCCGGGCAATTCCGCGCGGCGTGGTCTGTTACTCGTCATCGGCGAGCCCGCTGATCCGGGTGGGCGCGCTCGCGCGGTTGATCTCGATGGTGCGCACCTTGGGCTCAGGCATGGGGCGTGCCAGATCGACATGCAGCAATCCGTTATCCAGCCAGGCGCCGCGCACCTCGATCCCCTCGGCCATCACGAACGCCCGCTGAAACTGCCGCGCGGCGATGCCGCGATGCAGAAACACCCGCCCGGTCACGTCCTCGGTCTGGCGGCCGCGGATGACCAGCTGGTTGTCCTCCTGGGTGATCTGCAGATCATCCATGGTGAAGCCGGCCACCGCGAGGGTGATGCGCAGTCCGGTCGGGCTGATCTGCTCGATGTTGTAGGGCGGATAGCCGTCCGAGGACGTCTTGGTGGCGCGCTCGATCATCTGCTCCAGATGGTCGAAGCCGAGAAACAACGGCGAGGTGAAAACCCTGGTGGTCATCGCTGAGCCCCCTCTGACGAGCGAAGCACCGGAACCCGACTGGCATCCCGGTCTGCTCCGATATTGGCGAACCGACCGCGCCGCGCAAGCCCCCCTCATCACCGCGCCGGCGTTGATCCGCCGCCGGTGCCTCGCTACATCGTGACCATGAGCGCCACCGCCGAGCAGATGCTGGATATATTGATCGCCCCGAACCAGGCGCTGCGCAGCCGCGCCCGCCCGGTCGGCCCGGCCGACGCGGACGCGGTGCGCGACCTGCTGCCGGCCATGTTCGCCGCCATGTACAAGGCGCCCGGCATCGGGCTGGCCGCGCCCCAGGTCGGGCGGCTGCTGCGCGTCGCCATCGCCGATCTGATGCCCAACGACCAGCCGGCGCCGATCGCGATGATCAACCCCGAGATCATCGCGGTGAGCCCCGAGCTTGCCACCCATGAGGAAGGCTGTCTGTCGCTGCCCGGCCAATATGCCGACGTCACCCGCCCGGCCCGCGTGCGCGTGCGCTTCCAGGACCCGACCGGGGCGCGCACCGAGCTGGATGCCGACGGGCTGCTCGCCGCCTGTTTGCAGCACGAGATCGACCATCTGGACGGGGTGCTGTTCGTCGATCACCTGACCATCCTCAAGCGCAACATGATCATGCGCCGGCTGGCCAAGGAACAACGCGCCAAGCGGACCGGCTGAGCCGATGCGCATCGCCTTCATGGGCAGCCCCGATTTCGCCGTGCCGGCGCTGCGGGCCCTGCATGCGGCCGGCCATGAGATCGCCGCGGTCTACAGCCAGCCGCCGCGCCCCGCCGGCCGGGGCCAGGCGCTGCGGCCCAGTGCGGTGCAGGCGGCGGCCGAGGCGCTGGGTCTGCCGGTGCGCACGCCGGCGAAACTGCGCCACGACACCGCCGAGCACGCCGCCTTCGCCGCCTTGCGCCTCGACGCCGCGGTGGTCGCCGCCTACGGGCTGATCCTGCCGCCGGCGATGCTGGACGCGCCGGTGCGCGGGTGCCTCAACATCCATGCCAGCCTGCTGCCGCGCTGGCGGGGTGCCGCGCCGATCCAGGCGGCGATCCTGGCCGGCGATCGTGAGGCCGGGGTGACGATCATGCGCATGGATGCGGGGCTCGACACCGGGG
>DAHWBL010000481.1 GCA_027323595.1 Acetobacteraceae bacterium
CATCGTTGCACCTTCATGGCGTTTCCGTGGCGCTGGCCGCAGGGCGAGGGGTGCATCGTGCGGGTCATCGCGGTGATCGACCCGCAGCAGAAGTTCCGCTTCGAATCCGGGAGTTGATTTCATGATTTCCGAAACACTGAGAAACCCGCTGTCATTGTTCGATGTGCGCGACAAGGTTGCGGTGATCACCGGCGCCACCGGCGGCTTTGGTCGTGGCTGCGCGCTCAGCCTCGGTGAGCTCGGGGTGAAGCTCGCACTTGCCGCCGGGGGTGCCGGCGAACTCGAAGAGGTCGCCGCGGAGGCGCGCTCGCTCGGCGCGGAGGTGGTCACCATCAACCGCCGGCCGGACTCGGTCGCCGATGCGCAGGCGATCCGTGACCGCGCGCTCGAGGCGTTCGGTGCGATCGACCAGCTGGTCATCGGTTCGGGCTACAACAAGCCGGGTTTCATCCAGGATCTGGAATACGAGGACTGGCAGGCGGTGATGGACGCGAACGTACGCGGTCCGTGGGTGATGGCGAAAGCTGTTGGTGGATACTGGATCGAGCAGAAGCGTCGCGGCAAGGTTGTGTTGATGTCGTCGGTGCGCGGGCGGCACGGCAACATCTCGGGCTATACCGGATATTGCACCTCCAAGGGTGCGACCGATGCGCTGACGCGGGTGCTTGCAACCGAGTGGGCGAAGCATGGGATCAATGTCAACGCGATCGCGCCGACGGTGTTTCGCTCCAAGCTCACCGCCTGGATGTATGGCGACAACGAGCTTGGCCAGGCGACACGCGCGCGGTCATTGTCGCGCATTCCGCTGGGCCGGCTTGGCGAGGTGGAGGATCTGATGGGCATGGTGATCTATTTGCTGTCGCCGGCATCGGATTTCTGCACCGGGCAGGTGATGTATGTCGATGGAGGTTTCACTGCCGGCTGATATCACCGCCGAACGGCCCGTCGGCGTCATCGGTGGCGGGCGCATGGGTGCGGCGATCGCGCAGATTTTCGCAGGCGCCGGCTTCACCGTGCATCTGGTCGAGCCGGCGGCCTCGGTGCGTGCGGGGCTGGCCGCGACATTGGCCACGATCACCGAACGGCGTGGCCAGGCAGCCGATATCGTCGAGCGGATCATTGTTCATGAGATGATCGACGGGGCGCTCGCGGACGCGGCCATCGTGATCGAGGCGGTCAGCGAAAAACTGGCGTTGAAGCAGGAGATTTTCGCGCGGCTCGATGCGCTGTGTCAGGATGCGATCCTGGCGACCAACACCTCGGTGATCCCGGTGGGCGCGATCGGGCGCGATGTTGTGCGAAAAGATCGTGTGCTGGGCGCGCATTTTTGGAATCCGCCCTATGCGGTGCGGCTCGTCGAGGTGGTGCAGGCCGAGGCCACTTCGGCGGCGGCGGTGGCGAGCTGCATGGCATTGATGACGGCGATCGGGCAGTTGCCGGTGCATGTGCGTCGCGACGTTCCTGGATTTATCGGCAACCGGCTGCAACACGCGCTCAAGCGTGAGGCGATCGCGCTGGTGGAGAACGGCATCTGCGATGCCGAGACCGTGGATTTCGTGGTGCGTCATTCGTTTGGCGCGCGGCTTGGCATCATGGGGCCGCTGGAGCAATCCGACATGGTCGGGCTGGATCTCACGCTGGCGATCCATGAGGTGGTGCTGCCGGACCTCGATCGCAGTGCTGGCCCGCAGGCGCTGCTGCGCGAGCGCGTCGCCGCCGGCAAAACCGGTGCCTCGGTCGGCGAGGGTTTTCGCGTGTGGAGCCCGCAGGCGACCGCCGAGCTACGCGACCGGCTGGATCGCGCGTTGCTCAAACGGGAATAATGCCGCCCTGATCTAAAAGACTTCGGCGAGCCACAATTCCGGAACCAGCGAGTAGCCAGCGCTGTCCGCGCGCAAGTGGCTGAAGGCGGGGAAGCACAGATGCATTCCCGCCACCAGCTGGCGCTGCTCCGCGACGCGGGCCAGGGTGGCGGTGCGGGTCTTTGCCGCCAGTTCCGGGTTCACATCGAAGACGATCTGGGTCTGTGGATGGCGCGCCTGCAATTCGGGAATGTGGAAGATATCACCCCAGATCAGCAGATCTTCCTCGCCGCGCACGTGATAGCCGGTATGGCCTGGCGTGTGGCCCGGAAGCGGCAGCGCGGTGACGCCGGGAAACACCTCCCCGTCCTCATGCAGCGCGACGCGCCCGGCATAGGCCGCGCAGACATTGCGGGCGGCGTCGAAAAACACCTGGAACGGTTCGGGCGTCGCGGCTTTCGCTGCATCGCTGTGCCAATGGGCGTGCTCGGCGGCGTGCACGCGCAACGTCGCGTTCGGGTAACGCGCGGCACCCGTGTCATCGAGCAAGCCGAGGATATGATCGGGGTGAAGATGGGTGATCAGCACGGTGTCGATTTCGTCGGCCGTGTGCCCGGCGGCGCGCAGATTGGCCGCCGCCTTGCCGGTGCCGGGATTGAAATTCGGCCCGCCGCCGGCATCGACCATGGCGAGCCGCCCGTTATGGGCGATCAGAAAGCTGTTAAGCGCAAGCCGGAGCGGCCCGGGCTTGCGAAAATGTCTTGCCATGACAGCGTGCTTCTCGGCGTCGTCGATGCCGACGACGATGTCGGTGCTGCCGTCGAGCCAGCCGTCGCTGAGCACCGTCACCACCGCGTCACCCACCCGGCGGCGGTAAAATCCTGGACCTTGTTGCATCGCAGCCTCCCGATTATTGCCGCGAAGTGTAGCGCAGGACGCCACATTGACAAGCCGGGCCTCGGGCGGAACTGTGCGCCATCATCCACAGGGTGTTTTGCGTTCGCTTTGGCTCACGCAAACCACCCCAGCGCTTTGTTTGAACGAGCATCTTTATCCGATCAAACGATCCCGTTTGATCGGATGATGCTCTAGGGAGAGTAACATGGCAGACCCGATCCTGTATCAGATCGACGGACCGATCACGCGCATCACGCTCAACCGACCCGATTGCCTGATGAGCAATGACATGGCGATCGAGCTTGCCAACCGGCTCGCCGAGTTCGACAGCGCGCATCTCGTTGTGCTGCGCAGCGCCGGCAAGGATTTCGTCGCCGGGCGTGACACGCCGCCATTTTCGCACAAGCCGACGGCGATGGATGTGCGCCGGGTCAGCACGGAGCCGCCGCTGCGGGTGGTGGGGGCGATCAAGGCGTGCCGGGCGCCGGTTCTGGCGCTGGTGCGCGGGCGCTGCGTGGGGCTTGGCGCCGCACTGGCGGCCGCCTGCGACATCACCTTCGCCGATGAGACCGCCTCGTTCATCCTGCCGGAAATGAACCATGGCATTCCGCCGTGTCTGGCGATGTCGGGGCTGCTGCATCGCGTGCCCACCAAGCAGATTGCCTACATGACCTATTCCTGCGAGCCGATCGACGCGCATGAGGCGCACCGGCTGGGGCTGATCAGCAAGGTGTTCAAGACCCACAAGGCGCTGGACGAGGCAGGCGAGAAATTCATCGAGAAGGTTTCGGCGCACAAGCAGACGGCGATGGTGGGGGTGAAGGATTTTCTGCGCTCCGCGCCATCGCTCGACGCCACCGCGCTGGCGGGATTTGCATCGAACCTGCTTGCCAACATCGTGTCGTCGCATTCGGAATCACATTGATGGAACTGGGACTTTCCGGGCGGCGCGCGGTCATCTGTGGTTCCAGCCGCGGGCTTGGCCGCGCCTGCGCGCAGGCGCTGCTCGGCGAGGGTGTGGAGGTGGTGCTGAACGGGCGCGACCCGCAGCGATTGGCGGAAACCGAAGCGGCACTCTCGCATCTGGGCAAGGTGGCCGCGGTGGCTGCCGATCTTGATACCGCGGCCGGGCGCGCGGCGTTGCTCGCGGCGTGCCCGCAGCCGGATATATTGGTGACCAACAATGGCGGCCCCTCGCCGCGGTTTTTTGCCGATGTCGATGAGGCCGCCTGGGCCGATGCGTTGGCGGCGAACATGATCGCGCCGCTGATGCTGATCCGCGCGGTGTTGCCGGCGATGCGCGCGCGGCGGTTCGGGCGCATCGTCAACATCACCTCGGCGATGGTGACGACACCGCGCCCGCACATGGTGCTGTC
>DAHWBL010000484.1 GCA_027323595.1 Acetobacteraceae bacterium
GAAACGCCCGGCGCGCGCGCCTGCCCGCTTCAGCGCCGCGCGTGCCGGCGGCGGCATCGCCACCGGGGCGGCAAGCCCGCCCTGCTCGACGAGCTGGTGCAGCAGCCCGCGCAGGGCGGGGTCGGCGCGCGCGGCCTCGCCGGCGGCGAACAGCGGCGCGAGTTCGGCGCGGATGTGGCGGTCGATGAAATCCTGCAGGCGCGCGCGCACCCGCTCGCGCTCGGCGCCGTCCAGAAATTCGCTGGCCAGCGGCTGCACCGCGGGGCGCAGCAGCGTGTGGCCGGGCCGCAGCCGCCCCACCGGCGCGCCGTGCCACAACAACTCGCCGGCCTCGCTGAGCACGAAGGCGGCGTCGGTGTCGGCGGCGAGCGCGCCCACCCGGCGGCGCATCTCGCCAGCCAGCGCGCGGCGCGCGGCGCGCAGCACCAGCCGGCGGGCATCGCCCTCGGATTGCGCGTCGGGGCGGAAGGCGAAGCCCTCGACATGGCCGACGGCGTGGCCCTCCACGATCACCTCGCCGCCGGCGGTGACCGCCGACAGCAGCGCGGTGCTCTGCGCCGCATCCAGCCGGCGCATCAGCAGTGCCGAGCGGCGATCGACGAAGCGCGCGGTGAGGCGTTCGTGCAGCGCGTCGGAGACCAGCTCCTCGACGGCGCGGGCGCGGCCCTGCCAGTGGTGCGCGTCGGCCACCCAGTCGGCGCGGGCAGCGATGTAGGACCACACGCGGATGCCGGCCAGACGTTGCATGAGCGTGTCGATGTCGCCGTCGGCGCGGGCGAGGCCGGTGATCTGTCCGGCGATCCAGTCATCGGGCACGCGCGCGCCGGCGGCCAGCAGCCCGAACAGGCGCGCGCACAGCCCGACATGGCTGTCATCGGCGAGCCGGCGGAAGTCCGGCACCTGGCAGACCTCCCACAGCAGGCGCACCTCGGCGCGGCGCGCGAGGCCCGATCGGATCGAGGAATCGCGTGACAGCGCAAGCAGAGTTGTCAGATCGGAGCTGTCGTTGCCGCGCGCCAGCCCAGGCTTGGGCGGGGGCGCCTGGAGGCTGTCGAGCAGCGTGTCGAGCGAGCTGAAATCGAGTGCGGCGTTGCGCCAGGCGAGCAACTCAATCGGCGGGAACTCATGATTTTCCACCGCCGCCACCTGTTCGGCGGTGAGCGGCGGGGCGCTGGCGGTGGTGCCGAAGCTGCCGTCGCGCAGGCCGCGTCCGGCGCGACCGGCGACCTGGGCGATCTCGGCGTGGCTTAGCCCGCGCGGGCGGTGGCCATCGAATTTCGCCAGGCCGGCGAAGGCGACATGATCGACATCCATGTTCAGGCCCATGCCGATGGCGTCGGTGGCGACCAGGAAATCCACCTCCTTGTCCTGGTACAGCGCGACCTGCGCGTTGCGCGTGCGCGGCGACAGCCGGCCCATCACCACCGCGCAGCCGCCGCGCCGGCGGCGGATGGCCTCGGCAAGTGCGTAGACCTCGGCAGCGGAAAACGCGACGATGGCGCTGCGTGGCGGCAGGCGGACGAGCTTCGCCGCGCCCACGTGGCTGAGCTGGGACAGCCGCGGGCGGGTGTCGATCTCGACCTCGGGCACCAGCCGGCGGAGCAGCGGGGCGATGGTCGCCGCACCCAAAAACATGGTCTCGGACAGGCCGCGCGCGTGCAGCAGCCGGTCGGTGAACACATGCCCCCGATCGGGGTCCGCGCAGAGCTGGATCTCGTCCACCGCGACGAACTCGACGGCGCGGTCGAGCGGCATGGCCTCGACGGTGCAGGCGAAATAGCGTGCCCCCGGCGGCAGGATTTTCTCCTCGCCGGTGATCAGCCCGACCAGGGCCGCGCCCTTCAGCGCCACCAGCCGGTCGTAGTTCTCGCGCGCCAGCAGGCGCAACGGAAAGCCGATGACGCCGGAGTGGTGCGCGGCCAGACGCTCCATCGCGAGGTGGGTCTTGCCGGTGTTGGTGGGGCCGAGCACGGCGCGCACGCGCCCGCCCATGATCGATGGTCCGTTGGGCGTCCGTCCGGCGCGGGCAGGCGATGCGGCCATGGCGGAAGGATGGGGGGTGCGTGGCCGCGCCGCAAGGCCCGCGGGGGGATGTGCGGGCGCCTCGCGCGCAGGTTGCACAACCATGGCGCGAACCCGGCGCGCGGCGATGTCGCCGCAGCGTCGGTGCGGGCGCGGCGGGATGCATTGTGTGACGAATCTGTGCAATTTTCCGAAGCGGAATGGTTGCGAAGCGATGCAAATACTGCCTTAGTCTGGCGCCACACATTCGTATGAGTTCGGATACGTAATTGCGCCAAATTGAATGTCTCGTTGATGGTCCAGCGACGATCGAGCCGCGGGTGATCCATGCGGTGACGCCGGACGGGTTGGCGGGCGCGCGCGCGCGGCTGGACCCGGTGGCGGCGTCGTGGCTGGACGACTGCGGATTTGTCGCCGCCGCCGGCGAGGTGGTGCTGCTGCCAGGCGCGACGGGGGGGACGCAGGCCTGGGTCGGGGCTGGCCCGGTGGGGGATCCATATTGTTTCGCTGCCCTGGCCGATCGGCTGCCCGCGGGGAGCCTGTGGCGGCTCGCCCCCGAGCTGGTGGGCCGGCAGCGCGATGACGCGGTGCTCGGGTTTTGCCTGGGCGCCTATCGGTTCGAGCATTTCAGGCCGGCGAAGCGCGCGCCGGCGCGGCTGCTGCGGCCGGCGGGAATTGATGCCGGGGTCGAATCGATCGCCCAGGCGGTGTGGCTGGCGCGCGACCTTATCAACCTGCCGGCGAACGAGCTTGGCCCCGCCGAGCTTGCCGCCGCCGTGGTTGCGCTGGCCGAAGCCGATGGCGCGACCGCCACGATCATCGAGGGCGCGGCGCTGGCGGCGGCCTATCCCACCATCGCCGCGGTCGGCGCGGGGGCGGGCCGGCCGCCGGTGGTCGCGGGCCTGGATTGGCATTGTCCGGGCGCGCCGGCGGATGCGCCGTTGATCGCGCTGTGCGGCAAGGGGGTGGTGTTCGACACCGGCGGCAACGACATCAAGCCCGCCGGGGCGATGCTGCGGATGAAAAAGGACATGGCTGGCGCTGCGATTTTGCTCGGCGTGGCGCATGTGGTGATGCGCCTGCGCCTGCCGGTGCGGCTGGTGCTGCGGGTGGGCTGTGTGGAAAATTCCGTTTCGGGATCGGCGATGCGCCCGCTCGATGTGGTGCGCACGCGCTCGGGCCGCAGTGTCGAGATCGGCAACACCGATGCCGAGGGGCGGCTGGTGCTGTGCGATCTGCTCGACGAGGTCTGCGCGCGCGACCCCGCGCTGGTGATCGACGCGGCGACGCTGACCGGGGCGGCGCGGGTCGCGCTGGGGCCCGACTTGCCCGCGCTGTTCTGCAACGATGAGGACTGGTCCGCCCGGCTGCTGGCCGCCGGCGGCGCGGTGGCCGATCCGCTGTGGCGGATGCCGTTGTGGCAACAATATGATTCGTGGCTCGACAGCCCGGTCGCCGACATGAACAATGTGTCATCGAAACCATTCGGCGGTGCAATCGTTGCGGCTTTGTTCCTGAACCGCTTTGTTCCCGCCGGCATCGCCTGGGCGCATCTGGATGTTTTCGGCTGGAACGAGGCCACCCGTCCGGGGCGGCCCGAGGGCGGCGAGGCGCAGGCGCTGCGCTGCGTCGCCGCGGCGCTGGCCACGCGGTTCGGCCCTGCATGATGAACGGCCCGCTCACGCAAAAGAGAAGATCAATGCGATTCCGTCTGCGTTATCTACTGGAAATGAGCGTCAGCAGAACAAATCTAGGGGGCAGTGTCCCGACGCCAACGGCGGGCGCCGATGCCTTCGCACGGTTGCCTCCAGGATAGCTGTGATCGCCAGAACCGCCGGCTCACGAAAGGAAAATTCAATGGCCACACCACCCAACCCAGCCACGGACGCACTGCTTGGGGTGCTCCGCGAGACCACCGTCGCGCTGGTTCGTCGCGACGGACCGGATCTGTCGGCGCGCCAGCTTGGCGTGTTTCTGACCTGCTATCTGAACGAGGGCGCGCACACGGTGCGCGGGCTTGCCGCCGATCTCAACGTGTCGAAGCCCGCCATCACCCGCGCGCTCGACCGGCTCGGCGAGCTCGATCTGGCCCGCCGCAAGGTGGACCCGATGGACCGCCGTTCGGTGCTGGTGCAGCGCACGCTGAAGGGCTCGGCGTTCCTGCGTGATCTGCGCGCGATCCTGACCGAGGCGTCGGGCGGCAAGCCGGCGCGCGGACGCGGCTGATACACCGATCGGCCGACCAGGTTCGTCTGGTCGGCCGAGGCGTGGCTCAGCGCGCGGCGGCGCCGCGCTGCTCGACGTGGGTCATCGCCGCCGGGTCATGCGCAACCCAGGCGCGATAATTGTCGATGAACTGCACCACCGCGGCTTCGGTATATTCGTCGTAATAGCCGGCGACGTGCGGCGTGACGATGGTGTTCGGCGTCGACCATAGCGGGCTGTCGGGCGGCAGCGGCTCGTTGACGAAGGTGTCGAGTGCCGCGCCGCCGATGCGCCGCTCGGTCAGCGCCTCGATCAGCGCGGGTTCATCCACCACCTGGCCGCGCGCCAGATTGACCACGAAGGCGGTGGGTTTCATCGCCGCCAGCACCTCGCGGTTGACGATGCCGGTGGTCTGTGGTGTCGCCGGGATCAGCAGAAACAGGAAATCGAGCAGCGGTGCGGTGGCGACCAGCGCGTCGCGCGCGACCATGCGGTCAAAGCCGGGGATCGGGCGGGTGGTGCGGGTGAAGCCGATCACGTGCATGCCGAGCGCCTTGCACAGGGGCGCGAAGGTCTCGGCGATGGCGCCCACGCCCAGGATGCCGATGGTCTTGCCGCGCAGCAACTGCGCGGGCCGGCGATCCGACCAGTCGCGGCGGGTCTGGGCGAGCACGCTGCGCGGAAAATCCCTGGCCAGGGCGAGCATCAGCATCAGCCCCATCTCGCCCAGGGTCTGCCCGTGGATGCCGCGCGTGGCGGTGACGGTGACATCGGCGCGCAGGCCGGGCTGGTCGACGATGCCGTCGAGCCCGGTGCCCATGGCGGCGACCCATTGCAGGCGCGGCGCGGTGACCAGGATGTCGCGCTGGCGGATCTGGGCGCCGAACGCGAACAGGATGTCGGCGTCGGGAATTTTCGCCGCGCAGTCCTCGAAGTTTCGCGCGATGGTGATCGACAGCTGCGGCAGTGCGGCGCCGAGGAGGCGCGCATAGTCATCGACCTGCGGGCCGTCGAAGAAAATCAGCAGATTGTGGCTCATGGTTTCTCCCTCGCGGCGCGCTCAGCGGCCGACCAGTGCCGCGTTCATCGCCGGGGTGTAGCCGGTGGCGATGCGCACATCCACCACCACCACATGGCCCTCGCGCAGGGCGGCGATCGCCTGGTGCAGAACCGGCAGCAATTCCTCGCCCTTTTCCACCGGCCCGAACCCGACCGCGCCCTGCGCGCCGGCGAGCGCGGCGAGGTCGATCCCCGGATCGGCGACGCGCTGGCCGATCCATTTGTTCTCGACGGGGCGGTTGCGCATGCGCGCCATCCGTTCCTGATGCACCTCGTCATTGTAGAAGGACTGGTTGTTGGCGACGACGATGAGCAGCGGGATCTGGTAGTGCACCGCGGTCCAGATGGCGCCGTTGCCCATCATGAAATCACCATCGCCGCACACCGCGATCGGCAGCCGACCGGTGCCGCGCAGCGCCAGCGCCGCGCCGACCGAGGTGCCGGGGCCCGCGCCGATGCCGCCGCCGCCATCGCCGCCGAGATAATCGAGCGGCCCGCGCACCGGCCAGGTGGCGGCGTTCCAGGACAGCGACACATGCAGCAGCGAGATCGGCTGTTCGCCCGCCGCGGTCTGGATGGCGCGCGAGACGTCGTCGATATGGATCATGCCGGTGGGCGGGCTGTAGGTGAGCGCGCGCGGGGTGGTGAGGTAGTCGCGGGCGGGGGGATGGTCGTCGAGCGCGCGCAGCAATTCGCTCACCGTCAGGTCCGACTGGGCCTGGATCAGCAGGTCCGCCGGCGGCAGGGCGTGGTGGTCCATGCTCCAGCCGTTATGCAGGATGTGGTCGAGCGAGACCTGGATCACCCGGCCGGGGGGAGCGCCTCCGCAGGCGGCGTGCAGGGTGCCGCCGAGGTCCACCCAATCGAGGCTGAGGATCACGTCCGCCTCGCGGATCGCGGCCGCGACATCCTTGTCGGCGAAGCTGCCGGGCACGCCCAGATGCAGTTCGTGCTCGGTGGGGAAGGCGCTGCCGACCTTGATGTCGGTGGCGACGCGCGCGCCCAGCGTTTCGGCGAGGCGCACGCGGGCCGCCCAGTCGTTGGGGTCGCGGCTGACCCGGCCCATCAGGATCAGCGGCTGTTTGGCGGCGAGCAGCCAGCCGAGCGCGGTGGCGACATCGACCGCGGCAGGGGCGGCGCGCACGGCGGGCATGTAGCGCGCGACATCGAGCGCGGGCAGCGGCTCGGCGAGGGCGGCTTCCTGCAGGCCGGCGTCGAGATTGACATAGACCGGGCCACAGGGCGCGGTGCGGGCGAGCCAGTTCGCGCGCAGCAGCGATTCGCGCGCGGCCGCGGGGCTGGCCGGCTGGTCGTCCCATTTGGTGTAGTTGCGGATCAGCGCGCCCTGGTCCGCGGCGGTGTGGATCCAGTCGATCCAGGGGCGGCGTTTGGCGGCGTCCACCGGGCCGGTGGCGCCCAGGATCACCACCGGAACCCGGTCGCACCAGGCGTTGAAGATGGCCATGGTGGCGTGCATCAGCCCGACATTGGAATGCACCGCGACCGCGAGCGGGGTGCCGGTGACCTTGGCCCAGCCATGCGCCAGCGCGACGGCGTGTTCCTCATGCAGGCACAGCAGCATCTGCGGATTCTCGTTGCCGAGATGGTTGACGATGCTGTCATGCAGGCCGCGATAGCTGGCGCCGGGGTTGAGCGCGAGATAGGGCACGCCGATCGCGCGCAGCGCCTCGGCGATGGCGTCCGAGCCGAAGCGCGCCGGCTCGGCGAGCAGCGATGCCGGGCGTTCGAGCCGTGCGATCGGATCCGGATTTTGTTCGTCCATGGTGCGTCCCCTTGGTTTGACCCTAGCCTAGAGCAGGGTGCCTTCTGACAGGAGAAGGCACCCTGCTCTAGGTTTTTGTTTGATCGCGTGATTCAGACCTTCGTGTGATGCCACCTTCGGTCATCACGCTTTAGCCCTCCGGCGCGGTTTCGTCTGTGGCTGAAATCGTGGCGGTCACCTTGCGCAGCAGGGTGTGCAGACGGGTGCGCTCGGCGGGGGTGAG
>DAHWBL010000490.1 GCA_027323595.1 Acetobacteraceae bacterium
GGTGCGTCCGACCCAAGCATCAGTCGATCTTCCCCGACAATATCAGCAACAAAGCGCAGTGTGCGCGGGTCATGGAGCAAGGTATCATACCACATACGGCGCAACCCATCCTCCGGATCGGCCAGCTTGGCATCCAACGACGCATTGCGCTTCAACCGACCAAGGATGAAGGGCAACGCAGCACCGCCGATCGGGGCGACGAATTTCATCCCGGCGTAGCTCTGCACATGTCCCGCATAAAGCAACCGGCTGACCGCGATCAGCGTGTCGGTGATCCGCCCGACAGCGTTGGGCATGCCGTAATCCTCGTTGCGGGAATCTCCGCTATCGAAGACCGGATGCACGATCAGCACAGCCCCGGTCCGATCCGCTGCCTCCCAAAATGGGTTGAGTGATGGATCATCAAGAACACTGCCGCGCCCATTTGGCTGCGTGCCAATCATGGCGCCACGAAATCCCGCAGCCATCGCCTCGGTCAACACTTCGGCGGCGGCGCCACCATCCTGCATTGGAATGGATGCCAACGGCAAAAACCTCGGATTCTCCAAAGCGAATTGCGCCATCGCCTGATTTGCCGCGCGCGCCCACGCCACGCCCTGGGCTGTCGGCAACTCATAGCCGAACATATCGACCCAGCCTGCAACCACCTGCAGATCAATGCCGTTCTTGTCCATCCACGCGACACGCGCGGCAACATCGGTCAAGCCACGCGCAACCGGGCGTGTTGGCTTGCCGCCGGCAAATGAGAACCCGACACTCCCCGCTTCCTCGAACAGCCGAACATCAGGAAACTCCCCCGCCCGTGCCAGCAATTCCGGCAACAAGGCGGGCGGAACGAGATGCGCATGGCAATCAATGATCATGGTCGAACACCCCTTCGGAAGCGGCGATAAGATCGCCAAGAATAGCAATTCGCATCGGCAGCCGATCGATACGCACCCGCAGCGGCGCAAGCGCGTCATTGATCGCAGACGCAATGGCCGCCGGGGCGCCAAGATAGCCGCTCTCACCCGACCCCTTCTGCCCAAGTACGGTATGGGGCGAGGGCGTGCACTGGTGGATGATTTCCACTCGCGGAATTTCATGTGAGGACGGCAGCAGATAATCCATGAAGCTCGCCGCCGTCAGTTGCCCGCCGCTGTCATAGGAAAACTCTTCGTGCAGCGCTGCACCAATCCCGTGCGCTATGCCCCCAAGCGTCATCCCCCGCACGATATCGGGATTTATAACGGTCCCACAATCGTGCCCGATCAGGTAGCGAAGAATCTGCGGCTTGGCCAAAACCGGGTCCATGCTGACAAGCACCAGATGAAATTCCGCCGAATGACACGGATACATCTGCACCCGCCCATCCTTCGGCAAGTCTCCTCCAAGCGGCACCTGGAAAATATGGCTCGCGGCAAGACCTGGCTCAACTCCGGGCGGCAGGCGATGAAACTCCCGATGCGCAACCGATACGATCTCGCCAAACGCCAAAATCCGCCCATCAGTCGCATGCGCCGCGCCATCCACCCAACTCACCAGATCACGCGACACGCCCAGAACGAACGCCGCGATGTCGAGCATATGCTCACGCAGCTTTCCCGCGGCATGCCATGCGGCACCGCCTGCCATGACCGCCATCCGGCTACCCACCGGACTATTGCCAGGCAGGCTCGCCAAACTGTCCGGCCGCACCACCCGAATGCGGTCTGGGTCAATCTGCAGGGCTTCACCAACAACCGTCGCAACCAGCGTCTCATGCCCCTGCCCCGACGAGGTCGTGTGCAACGTCGCGGTAATCGCACCAACACCGTCGATCATGACGCGACAGCTTTCCATCCAGGTCGTCGTCGTGATTTTGTCGTTCAACAGCGGTTCAAATGACGAATTGCCACCCGACGGTTCGAGGCACGTGGCGATGCCGATCCCGGCCAGCATCCCAGCCTGGCGCAAACGGTCGCGCTCGGCGATCAGCGAGTCATAATCCGCAGCCTCGACCAATTTTCCAAGCAATCCGTGATAATTTCCGGAATCGTAGCTGGAACCAGAGGGAATCAGATATGGAAACTGCTCGGCACGGATAAAATTCCGTCGGCGCAGTTCAAGCCGGTCCATCCCGAGCGCGCGCGCCACCAGATCAATTCCGGTCTCCAACGCATAATTGGTCGGCCCCTGCCCGAACCCGCGCACCGCTTCCTGTGGCGTCTTGTTCGACAACACGGCAACGGCACGATAGGCGACACTGCCGATCTGATACGGCCCAACGATCGCGCCAATCGGCTTGCCAAGTTGAAATGGCGCGCGACCTGTATAGGCACCGACATTATCGACCGCCACCATCCGCATCGAAAGGATGCGGCCACCATCGTCATAGGCCAGATCGACATCAAACCCGCGCTCCGGGCCATGCGCGTCGCCACCGGTCATGTTTTCCAGCCGATCCTCGACGAACCGCACCGGCCGATTCAGCCGCCGAGCAAGAAAGCCCGCCAACACCGTCTGCTTGATGCCGCGCTTGACGCCATAGCTGCCGCCAACATCAATATCCTGATGCACGCGCACGCAATTTCCAGGTATCCGGAGCGCCCGCGCAACCTGATCAGAATATTTCGGCATCTGAAACGATGCCCAGACATCGAGAATATCCTCCCAAGGGTTCCATTGCGCGAGTACGCCAAACGTCTCGATCGGCACTGTCGAGCTGCGCCCCCACACCACGCGATACGACAATGTGTGTGGTGCAGCCGCGAAATCTTCCTCCACCGCCCCCCAGACGAACTGCTTGTCCAGCAGCACGTTGCTTCCATGTTCAGGATGCACCAGCGGCGCACCCTCGGCCCGCGCCGCATCCGCATCCAGCACGAACTCCAGCGGTTCATACTCGACCACCACGAGCTCACGCGCATCCTCCGCGATGGCACGAGAGTCCGCGACAACCACGGCCACCCATTCGCCGCTATACCGCACCTGGGAAACCGCAAGCGGATAACGGCGAACGTGCGGCGGCTCCAGCCCGTTCATTAGCGGGTCGATCGCGGCCGCCACGTCCGCACCGGTCACCACCGCATGCACGCCAGGCACCGCAAGCGCTGCCGAGATATCAATCGACAGGATACGCGCCGCAGCATGGTCAGCCGCGACCGGCGCGACATGCAGCATCCCCGGCAGAACCTGGTCGGCGGCGAAATTTCCTTTGCCAGCCACGAAACGCCGATCTTCACGCACGCGCC
This sequence comes from Acetobacteraceae bacterium, assembly GCA_027323595.1. GTDB lineage: Bacteria > Pseudomonadota > Alphaproteobacteria > Acetobacterales > Acetobacteraceae > CAIVDX01. The sequence continues at coordinate 3,213 of DAHWBL010000490.1, forward strand.
GCTTATGTTCGACGTAACGAAAAGAGCGACTCACAGCGACACACCAGAAACCGGAACATTGGCCGCACGCAACCGATCAGCGGCCAACTCGATCGCTTCAATAATCTGGCCATAGCCAGTGCAGCGACACAGATTACCCGAGATCGCCTCGACAATCCGCTCCCGGCTCGGGGCCGGCGTATGGCCCAACAGCGCGTGCGCGACCAGCACCATTCCCGGCGTGCAATAGCCACACTGCATCGCATGGGTTTC
>DAHWBL010000325.1 GCA_027323595.1 Acetobacteraceae bacterium
AGCGCGCCCGAGGCGGGCATTTCGCCACGCGCCGCCGCCGCCGCGGCTGCCACGCTCGCCGCCCTCGCCCAGGCCGCCCCGAATGAGGCCGCCGCCGCCGCGCGCGCGATGGACCAGTCCTGCCAGGCCAGCCTGGCCCAGGCCGGCCTCGCCCTCGCCCGACACGCGCGCACCGCCACCACCAGCGATGCGATCCTCGCCCTCGAAGCCGCCGCGCGCGACCTGCGCTGCCTCGCCACCACCGCCGCCCGCCTTGGCTCGCCGGCCGCCTATGAGCGGATCATGACCGAAATCGCCGGCGCGGCCGATCTGCTGCCACGCGCGGACGCCGCCCGCCTCACCGAAATCCTGCTCGGCACCGAGGCAGCACTTCCCAGGCTGCGCACCCCGCGCTGATAGCGTTGACAAGCACGCGCCGCGCGCGAGGATGGCTGGGCATCGGCGCGACAATGCCAACAGAGGAAACGCGATGACAGCCGCCGCCAGCATCGAACTCGGCCAGTTCCGCATCACCCCGGTCAGCGACGGCACGCTCGCCACCAGCATCGATGTGGTGCTCGGGCTCGACCGGCCGGTCGCGCAGAACCTCGCCAGCGCGGACCCCACCGGGGGCATCACCATCCCGGTGACGAGCTTCCTGGTCCAAGGGCCCGACGGGGCGAACGTGCTGATCGATGCCGGCTCGGGCACCCAGATGCAGGCAACGCTCGGGCGTCTGCCCGACCAGCTTCGCGCCCTGGGCGTCGGCCCCGAGGCGATCACCCACATCCTGCTCACCCACGTCCATCCCGACCATGCGAACGGGTTGATCGACGAGGCCGGTGCGGCGATTTTCCCCAATGCCGAACTGCTGATTTCGACGGACGAGGCGGATTTCTGGCAGCGCGCGCCGCGCGGGCCCGAGCCGCCCAACCTGGTGCGCCAGCGCGCCCGCAACACGCGCAATCTCGCGCCATATCTGGATCGTCTGCGGCGCGTGCCCGATGGCGGCCAGGCGCTCGGCTTCACCGCCATGCTCACCCCTGGCCACACGCCAGGCCACACCTGCTGGCGGCTCGACACGCCATCCGGCTCGCTGCTGTCCTGGGGCGACATCGTGCATATCGCCAGCATCCAGTTGGCACGCCCCGATGCCGGCGTGACCTATGATCTGGATGCCGAGCGCGCCCGCGCCGCGCGCGCCCGCATTCTGGACATGGTGGCGACCGACCGGCTGCTGGTCGCCGGCGCGCATGTCACCGAACCGGGCCTGGGCGCCATCACCCGCGCCGGCACCGGCTATCGCTTCGAACCGATCGTTTGAAAATCAGGCGTCCTGGCCAGGAAGATGCGCCACCGCCTCGATCTCGACCAGGAAATCCGGGTGCGACAGCCGCCGCACCTCCACCGTCGTGCTCGCCGGCAGACCGGGACCGAAATAGCGCATCCGCACGTCGGCATGGCGAAAGAATTCGTCGATATCGGTGACGAAGGTGGTGGTCTTCACCAGATCGGCGAGGCCGCCACCGGCCGCGGCCAGAATAACCTCCAGATTGCGCCCGATCTGCGCGATCTGCGCGCCCATGTCACCCTGGCCGACCACCGCGCCATCGCCATCGCGTGACAAAAGCCCTGAAATGAACAGCAACTCTCCGCCACCCACCGCCTGCGCGTAGGCATAGAGCTTGTGCCCGCCGACGACACGGCGAAACAATTTTTCCGGATCGACGACCCGTCGTGTCATGCCGCGCTCATCCTTTCGGCAGAAAGCTCATATCGACATATTTCGCGATCGGCAGAGCGCGCGGCAGCAGCCCCAGATCCGCCAGCGCGTCGATCGGCTTCTGGATTTTCTCCACCTCGACCCGCCCGTCCGGCGCGCGATAATAATCCTTGTTGCTCATCACATAGCTGTCCAGCATGTCCGCCGGCAGCTTGGTCAGCCCGGCCATCACCGAAACCACCGTCTTGCGGTTGGCCGGATCGTTCAGCCAGGCGAGTCCGCTGACATAATCGGCAAGAAACGCGCGTACCGCCTGCGGGTGCTGGGCCAGGAACTCATTGCGCGCGACGTTGAAAATCACCGAACTCGGCCCCAGCACCTCGGTCGAGGTGAACAGCGCGCGCAAGCCCCCCTTGTTCATCTCGGCGGCCTCGAACGGCAGCACCAGGCAGCCGCAATCCACCCGCCCCTGGCGGATCGCCGTGCCGATCGAGGGAAATCCGATCTCGACCATGTTCAGATCACGCCGCGGGTCGATGCTGTTGCGCTTGAGATAGACCCGCAGCACCAGGTCCACCGCCGAGCCGAAGGCGTTCACCGCCACCGTCTTGCCACGCAGATCATTGGCGGTGCGGATCGGCGCACCGTCCAGCACGAAAAAACCGTTGGTGGCGTGGTCGGGCACACCGTCCTGGTAATTGTCGCTGATCACGCTGAGGCCGCCGGCAAACGCATCCTTGATCAGCCCGGCGGCGAACGCGCTGCACGACAGGGTGGCCATGTCCGCCTCGCCCGCCGCCAGCAGGGCGGCGGCCTGCGGCGTGCCGGCGGTGTAGGTCAGCCGCAGTTCATACTCCTTGCCCATGCGCGGCAACGCCGCACGCGGGATCGCGGGGTCGAAAATCACCGTCTCGATCTCGGAAGATCCAAACCCGCCGCCGGTCGCGTAGCGGATCACCGGCGGAGCCGACTGCGCGCGCGCGCCGGCGGCGAGCATCGCCGCTCCGCCCGCGAGCAGACTGCGTCGGCGGATCGCTCCTGGATCGAACAACATTGCAATCCCCCATCGGCAACTCGGCCGGGCGCGAAAGGAAATATGGATTTCCATGAAATGCCATGGAAGAACCAAGCCTGCCGCCGGCCCGCGGACGTGTCAACGCGGCGATGGGTTCCCCCGGCGCGAAACTTGCCTACACTGTCCCAGACCAGGGGGTTGGGCATGCAGGCAGACGAACCGGGGAGCCTTCCCAAGATCAGCATCACGTCGCTGACCCGCGTGTTCGACACCGGTGGCAGTCGGCTCGCCGCGTTGGGGCCGGTCGATCTTACAGTCCGGCCCGGCGAATTTGTCTCCATCGTCGGCCCCTCGGGCTGCGGCAAGAGCACGCTTCTTTATATGCTCGGCGGATTTCTCCAGCCAAGTTCCGGCAGCCTGCTCGCCGATGGCCGCCCGATCACCGGGCCGGGCGTGGATCGCGGCATCGTGTTCCAGGAATACGCGCTGTTTCCCTGGCTCACCGTCGCCGACAACATCGCCTACGGACTGCGCATGAAGCGCATGCAAGCCGGCGAGCTGCGCGACCGGGTCGCTGCCGCCATCGCCATGATCGGCCTGGGTGGTTTCGAACATCGCTTCCCGCGTGAATTGTCCGGCGGCATGAAACAGCGCGTCGCTCTCGCCCGTACCTTCATCTACGACCCGCAGATATTGCTGCTCGACGAACCGTTCGGCGCGCTCGACAGCCAGACGCGCGAGCTGATGCAGGACGAGCTGCTGGCGCTGTGGCGCAGCACCGGCAAGACCGTGCTGATGGTCACCCATGACGTCGCCGAGGCGGTCTATCTGTCCAACCGTGTGTGCGTCATGTCGCAGCGCCCCGGCCGCGTGGTCGCGCAATTTCCGATCAGCCTCGATCACGACAAGGGCCGCGAGGCGGTGATGCTGTCGGACCAATATCGCGCGCTGCATGACCAGGTCTGGCTCGAAGTGCGCCGCCAGGTCGGCGGGAAAGGCTGATGCGCCGGCTGGCCTTTCTGCTGCCCTTCGCGCTGGTTCTGCTCGGCTGGCAGGCGCTGGGCAGCAGCGGCCTCGCCCCGCCCGAGGTGCTGCCCAGTGTTGCCGCCGTGGCCCACGCGCTTGCCGATCTTCTCGGCGGCAGCGAAATCTATCTCAACATCGGTGTCACGCTCGCGCGCTGCTTCACCGGTCTGGCGGTGGGTTGTCTGCTCGGCATTCCGCTCGGCGTGGCGATGGCCAGCTCGCGGCGCATCGACGGATTCTTTGGCCCGCTGATCACCGCCACCTATGCGCTTCCGAAAACCGCCGTGGTACCCTTGTTCATTCTATGGTTCGGCGTCGGGCTGCGCACCGAGGTCGCGGCGGTGACATTGTCCGCGCTGCTGCCGCTGGTGATCTACAGCTACCACGGCGTGCGCGCGGTGCCTGGTCCGCTGCTGTGGAGTGCCGCCGCCATGGGCACCGGGCGGGTGGCGATGCACTGGCGCATCCTGCTGCCCGCGGCGATGCGCCCGACGCTCACCGGGGTGCGCACCGCGCTCGGATTTTCCTTCATCATCGGCATTGCCACCGAAATGCTGGCCGCCAACCTGGGTATCGGCAAACTCATCTTCCAATATGGCGAAAGTGGTTCCTATGACTACATGTTCGCCGCCGTGCTGGCATTGATGAGCGTGGTCTACGGCATCGACGCGGCGTTGCTGCGGCTGATCAACCATTTGCTGCGGTGGCAGGATGATGACCGCGCGGGGGCCGCGCGTGGTTGAGCGTATCGCGCGGCTGTATCCGCTGCTGCTGCTCGCGCTGCTGTGGGAAGCGGTGACGCGGCTGCACCTGGTGCCGCCCTTGTTCCTGCCGCCCTTGTCGGTCGTGCTCGCCAGCCTGCCGCAATTGCTGGCCCAGGGTGATCTGGCGATGCCGCTGCTGATCAGCCTGTATCGCGCCGCGATCGGGCTGGTCATCGCCGGGGTGCTCGGCATCCTGCTCGGGCTGCTGATCGCGCGCGTGCGCTGGGCGCGCCTGCTGTTCGCGCCACTGGTGGCCTTCGGCGCGCCGGCGCCCAAGATCGCGTTTTTGCCTGTGTTCATCTTGTGGTTCGGCATCGGCCACGTTTCCAAGATCGCTCTGGTCGCATTGACCTCGATCTTCCCGTTTATCTTCGCGGCCCAGGACGGCGCGGAGGCGGTGCCGCGCCAGCAGATCTGGGCCGCCCAGGCGATGGGAACCGGCCCGTGGCGGCTGTTGGCCGGGGTGCTCCTGCCGGCGGCCCTGCCGGCCTTGTTCAGCGGCCTGCGCATCGCGCTGCCGTATGCCATCGTCACCGCCTTCACCGCGGAGATGATCGCCGGCGGCGGCGGCCTGGGCGGCGCGCTGGTGATGGCACAACGATATTTCGAGACCCCCACGGTCTATGCCGACATCGTGGTGATGCTCGCGGTCGGCTATCTGCTCGATATCGGCCTGCTCGCCCTGCGCCATCGCTGGCTGCGCTGGCAGGAGGAATCCAACGACGCTCCAAATTGATTTAGGATTAGACAGGAGTAAATAGGACGGGCCGCGCGCGGTGAAAGCTCATCCGCCCGTCCTTCATGCCCCATAATGGCGGTGAAAGCCGCGCCACCGCATCCGCCCGGTCGGTCGCGTCCAGCGCCACGATGTCCGCCGGCATGCCCACACGCAGACCATAATCGTCAAGCCGCATCAGCCGCGCGGCGTCGCATGTCACCATGTCCAGGCACCCGGCCAGCTCCGCCGGCCGGCCAACCTGGCAGACATTGGCATAAAGATTGGCCATCCGCAGCAGGTTCGCATCGCCATACGGCGTGAACGGATTGAGCACATTGTTGGTGGCGATCGAACAGGTCACGCCGGCGGCACGCAGCGTTTCGGCCACCACCACCCCGCGCGGAATCGCATGGTCATGGTCGCGCCCCATCAGATACAGATCGGTGGTCGGCAACACCGTCACCGCCACCCCGGCGCGCGCCAGCGTAGCCGCGATCTCGGCGAATCTTGCCGGCCCCAGCAGCGACATCTGCGTCGCATGCCCGATTGCCACGCGCCCGCCCCAGCCATATTCCTCGGTCTTGCGACACACATACTCCACCTGCATCCCCTCGGTGCCGTCGCCAAGATCCAGATGCATGTCGATCTCGGCGTCCCAGTCCCGCGCGATCTCGAAAATACGGTCGATCTGCCCGCGCGGATCGCTGTCCACATAGGGTGCCGCCCCGATCGCGCGCGCCCCGCGCCGCAACCCCTCGATCAGCAGCGCGTCGGTGCCGGGGTTGTTGATCAGCCCCTCCTGCGGAAACACGCACAGCTCGACATCGATCGCCCAGCGATATTCCCGTGCCAGCGCCTGCACACTCTCGAAACCAAGCATGCCGATGCCCGGATCGACCTCGACATGGGTGCGCATCCGCGTGGTGCCCCAGCCGATCGCGCGACGCAAAATCCGCTCGCCGCGCGCATGGATATCCTCGGCGGTGAATTCCCGCTTCGCCGCCGAGGTCAGCCGCACCGCCTCGGCCACCGTGCCCTGCACCGGGGTGCAACGGTCCATGATGCAGGTCTTGTCGAGATGAAAATGCGTCTCCACCAACCCCGGCACCAGCAGGCACGCCTCGGCCTCGATCACCAGCGCGCCGTGCGTGTGTCCGCCCGCCGGCCCGATCGCGGCGATCCGCCCGCCTGCCACGCGCAGATCGACGAGCCCCTCACGGTCGGGCAATCGTGCCTCACGCACCACCAGATCTGCCATGCCGCCTCCAACACCAATCCAGACATTGTTCAACATCGCGCGCCTATCAGCGAGGGGCGCGCGATCAATCGACCCGCTCGATCATAGCCAGCAAAATTATGAGATAGAAATACCGCCTCCGGTCGCCTCTACTCGGTCCCGACGCGCCGCCCTGCGCGCCATGACCCAGGGGAACCGCCATGACCGACCGCAAAACTCCCGCCACACTCACCACCAGCGCCGGCGCGCCCGTCGCCGACAACCAGAACAGCCTCACCGCCGGCCCGCGCGGCCCGGTGCTGATGCAGGACTGGCAATTGATCGAGAAGCTCGCCCACCAGAACCGCGAGCGCATCCCCGAGCGCGTGGTCCACGCCAAAGGCTGGGGCGCGCACGGCACGCTCACCATCACCCACGACATCGCCAGATACAGCCGCGCCAAATTGTTCGGCGCCGTCGGCAAGACCATCCCGATGCTGGCCCGCTTCTCCACCGTCGCCGGTGAGGCAGGCGCTGCCGACGCCGAGCGCGACGTGCGCGGCTTCTCGCTGAAATTCTACACCGAGGAAGGCAACTGGGACCTGGTTGGCAACAACACGCCGGTATTCTTCGTGCGCGATCCGCTGAAATTCCCGGATTTTATCCACACGCAAAAGCGCCATCCGCGCACCAACCTGCGCTCGCCCACCGCGATGTGGGATTTCTGGTCATTGTCGCCAGAGAGCCTGCACCAGCTCACCACCTTGTTCTCGGACCGCGGCGTGCCCACCAGCCCACGCTTCATGAACGGCTATGGCAGCCACACCTACAGCCTGTGGAACGCCGCCGGTGAGCGCTTCTGGGTAAAGTTCCATTTCAAGACAATGCAAGGCCACCGCCACCTCACCAACGCGCAATCCGCCGAGGTGATCGGGCAGAGCCGCGAGAGCTATCAGGAAGATTTGTTCGGCGCCATCGAACGCGGCGAGTTCCCGCGCTGGGCAATGAAAATCCAGATCATGCCGGAGCTGGACGCGGACAGGACCAGCTACAACCCGTTCGATCTCACCAAGGTCTGGCCGCACCAGGACTATCCGCTGATCGATGTCGGCATCGTCGAGCTGAACCGCAACGCCGATAATTATTTCGCCGAAATCGAGCAGGCCGCCTTCAGCCCCTCCAACGTGGTGCCCGGCATCGGCTTCAGCCCCGACAAGATGCTGCAAGCCCGCATCTTCAGCTATGCCGACGCGCATCGCTATCGCCTCGGCACGCATTACGAGGCGCTGCCGGTGAACGCACCGAAAGTGCCGGTGCATCACTACCACAAGGACGGCGCGATGCGCTTTTTCCAAAACGACACCGGCAATCCGGATGCCTATTACGAGCCGAACTCGTTCGGTGGCCCCGCGCAGGGCCCGACGGTGAAGGAGCCGCCCTTGCGCATCAGCGGTGACGCTGACCGCTACGACCACCGCGCCGGCAAGGACGATTTCATCCAGCCGGCGGCATTGTTCGCCCTGTTCGACCAGGCACAGAAGCAGCGCCTGTTCGCCAACATCGCGGCCTCCATGACAGGTGTGCCCGAGCATATCGTCGCGCGTCAGCTCGCCCTGTTCACCAGCGTCGATCCTGCCTACGGCGCGGGCGTGCGCGCCGCGCTCGCCGCGCGGTAGGAGGCGTCCGCCGGGCCGCTACTCCGCGGCGGCCCGGCGGCCCATCGCCGCGTTCACCGCCGGCAGCACCTTCTCGGCGGCCAGGATCATCGACCGGCGCCCCAGCTCGCGATCCCGCCAGTCCTTGCCGGCATACAGCAGGGTGCCGAACTCACCGACCTCGTCCTGGAACTGCATGATCTCGTCAGCGACCTTGTCGGGCGTGCCCCAGATCACCAGATTTTCGCACACATAATCGAGCGTCACCTGCTCGTCGGGCATGTCACGGCTTTTCTTGAACAGCTCGGCGCGGCCGTTCTTCACCAGCTTGGTCAAAAGTGAGTTGTAATAAGCGCGATAGGGGCTCTGCGGTCCGGTGGCATATTCCCGCGCGGTTGCCAGATCATCAGCCACGAACACGCTTTTTGCCACCCGCCAGTTCGCCGGATCGGCCGGCCGGCCGACGCGGGTGCAGCCCTCGACATAGCGAGGCCAATGGCTTTTCACCCACACCGGCATCAGGAAGTTCGCCGAAATCGGGTCCCAGCCACGCGCCGCCGCCTCGGTCACGCCCTTGGAATGCGGCGCAACCGCTGTCACCACAATCGGCGGGTGCGGGCGCTGCAACGGACGCGCCACGAAACCCTGGCCGATCTCGGCCATCAATGTGCGCTCGGTGGTGATGTTCCAGTATTTTCCTTGAATATTATAAGGCGGCTCCTGCGACCACAGCGCCAGAACGGCGTTGATCGCCTCCAGAAACATCTCGTTGCGGTTGGCATCCAGATTGCCGAACACCTCGGCGTCGGACAACAATCCGCCCGGGCTGATGCCGAAAATCAACCGCCCATCCAACAGATGATCCAGCATCGCCAGTTGGGACGCGACCGTCGCGGGATGGGTGTTGGGCATGTTGACCGTGCCGGTGCCCAACCGGATGTTCTTGGTGGCGTCAACCAAAGTGGCGATGAAGGTGACGCAGGAGGTGATGTTCTCCGCCCGGTCGGTGACATGCTCGCCGACCAGGCCTTCGACAAAGCCCAGCTCATCGGCGAGGATGAAGGCTTCACGGTCCTCGCGCAGGCTTTGCCGCCAATCCTTGTCCATCGGATGGATCGGCATGGTGAAAAACCCAAGCTTCATGGCGCGCCCCGCTCATTGTTGGTGGCCTTGTGATACCGGCTTCAGCGGCATCGGTGGAATTATAAGATCAATCTAGCCGCATCACGATTCTTGATGCGCCACCTGCTCCCAGGCGGCTGACTGCTCGCGTCCCTCCTGTTCCAGCAACTCCAGAAACACCTCCGCCGCGGGCGCCAGCGCACGCCGCGCCGGCTCGATCAACATCAGATCAAGGCTCAAGGCAGGGCCCACGATCGGGTTCGCCGTCAGCCGCGGCCCGACATCGCGCCCCATCATGATCGCCGGCAGAATCGTCACCCAATCACTGCGCCCGACGAAATCCAGCGTGGCGAACATCGCATCGAGCTCGATCACCCGCGAGATCTCGGCGCCCACGGTGGCGCAATAGGTCTCCAGCGTCAGCCGCCGGGTGTTCGCCCGGCTCGGCAGCACCAGGTGCAGCGGCCCACGTCGAACCAGGCGCACCGGCCCCGGCGTCGCCGCATTGGCATCCGCGCGCGCCACCAGGAATTCCGGCGTGCTCAGGAAATGCCGACAGCGCAGCCCCGCATCGCCGGCAAAGCCGGGCACGATCGCGAAATCCAGATCACCGGCCCGCACCATCTGCGTCAGCGCGCCGCTATAGGCCTCCACGACGCGCACATCCACATTGGGATGCGCCTCCAGAAACCGCGTCAGCGCCGGGGCCACCGAACAGCGCGTCATCGTCGGCATCAGCCCCACGGTGATCTGCCCGTCCAGCCCATGCGCGAACGCCGACGCCGCCCGGCTCGCCGCGTCATGGGCGCGGATCACATCGATGCAGCGCCGATAATAGGCATCGCCCGCCGGCGTCGGGCTGATCCGGCCATGATCGCGGGTGAACAGCCGCACGCCGAACCCATCCTCCAGATTGCGCACATGCTGCGACACGCCCGATTGGGTGGCGCACTCGCGCTGCGCGGCCAGCGTGAAGGAACGCTCCTCGTAGGCCGCAACGAACAGCCTGATATCGCGCAACGAACCCTGCATGGCGCTTCCCGTGTTGTTCCTGCCCCGCGAGACGACGATACATCATGTCCAAAATCGCAAATCCGCGCCAGACTGGGCATGCAACGGGGGAGACACGCGATGGATGATCTGGTTCTCTACGGCTTCTGGCGCTCGATCGCGAGCTACCGTGTGCGCGTCGCGCTGCGCCTCAAGAAACTCACCTTCGAGGAGCGCCCGATCGACCTGCTCGCCGGCGCGCAATCCACCCCGCAATTCAGCGCGATCAACGCGGCCCGCTCCGTGCCGGTGCTGGTCGGACGCGGATTTGTCCTGACCCAGTCCCAGGCAATCATCGAATTTCTTGATGAGACCTACGCGGAACCGAAATTGCTGCCGCCGGACCCGCTCGAACGCGCCCGTTCGCGTGCGCTCGCGCAACTCACCATCGCCGACACCCATCCGCTGATCGTCCCGAGCGTGCGCCTGCAACTGCACGAGCGCTTTGGCGCGGATGACGACGCCACCACGCTCTGGGCGCGGCATTTCCTCGCCCGCGGCCTCGCCACCTACGAGACCCTGCTGGCCACGACCCCGACTGCGCCCTGCATCAACGGCACGACACCCGGCCTTGCCGACATCGCGGTGGCCAGCCACGCGGTCGCCGTCAAATTGTTCGGGCTCAGTCTCGACACCGCCCCGACCGTCGCAAAATTATTCGCCCACCTCAGCGAATTGCCCGCGTTCGCCGACAGCCATCCGCTGCGCCAGCCAGGCGCGCCGGCACCGGGCTGACCGGTGCCGGCGGCATCCATCACATCCCCAGCACGCGCCGCGCGTTGCCACCGGTGAGCTTTTCAAGTGTTTCGGAATCCATCCAATCGATGCTGGCGATATGGCCGACCGGGTCATATTCGCCCATGTCGAACGGATAGTCGGTGCCCATCAAAATCCGATCCGGCCCGAACAATTCAAGCAGATACGCAAGCTGGTGGGTGCTGAACACCACCGTGTCCAGATACACCTGCCGCAGATAGGTGCTCGGCGGCAGCGGCAGCCCCGCATGGCTGTCCACCCGCGCGCCCCAGGCATGGTCGATGCGCCCGATATAGGACGGCAGATAGCCGCCACCATGCACCGCCATCAATTTCAGGTCAGGGAACTTCATCAAGGTTCCCGAGAAAATCAGGTGATGCAGCGCGGTCGTCGTTTCCACCGGATTGCCGATGACGTTGTTGAAGTAATATTGCGTGAAGCGCGCGCCCTCGGTGAATCCGTTCGGATGCATCATCACGAACGCGCCCAGTTGCTCGGCCCGCGCCCAGAACGGATGGAACTTCTCGTCAGCCAGCTCCTCGCCGTTGACGCTGGTCAGAACCTGCACGCCCTTCAGCCCGAACTGCCCCATCACCACGTCCAGCTCCGCCACCGCGCGCGCCGGGTCCTGCAACGTCACGGTGCCCAATCCGGCAAGCCGCTGTGGGTTGCGCGCGACGAAGGCGGCGATGCCTTCATTGACCATTGCATGCGCCTTCGCGGCGATGTCGGGCGGCAGCGCGTAATAGCACTGGTTCGGCGCGGGGGCGACGACCTGGATGTCGATGCCCATCGCGTCCATCGCGCGCAGCCGCCCATCGAGATCGCGATACATGATCTCGGTCAGATCGCGGTCCTGCGACGCATTCACCGCCTTCGTCGCCGCATCGGTGTAGAAGGCGAGAGGAATTTTCGAAAAATCCACGTGCGGCCCCGCGAACTTTCCGGCCTCGGGCACCACCACATGGCAATGCACGTCAATGGTGGTGCTGCTCGGCCGGCGTGCCCGACCCACCGCGACATGCGTGCGCGCGGCGGTCAGCCCATAGCGGTTGGTCCATTCGATCATCGTGAAGTTCCTGTGTTGAAAGACTAGATTTTCTCGACCGCCCCGCTTTGGACGGAGCGCATGATGGCAGCAAAGGCACGCACGTTCGCGCGCATCTCCGCCCTTGTCACCGGATAGGCGCCACCCCCGGCGATGGCCGTCGCGAACGCCTCCAGATTGGCCCGCACCCCCGAAAACGCCGGTGCGAACTGGCTCGACGCGGTGCCGCCATGCCAGGTGGTGACGATGTCCCACCCGCTCGGCGCCTCAGGATGGGTGCGATCGGTGATCGCCCGCCAACCATGCGCGCCGAACAAGGCAAGCCGCCCGGCAAAGGGCGTCGCCAGGATCGCATGAATCGTCGCATTGGTGCCACCGGCAAAACCCAGCGTGATGCACAAAGTGTCGCCATTGGCGAAATTCGTCGCCCGCGTCGACAATCGCGCCCAGACCTCCTCGGGCTCGCCGAGCAGCGCGATGGACAGATCAACCAGATGAATGCCCGTCGCGGACAGCGGCCCCACCGGCGCGGCCGTCGCCGACAGCCGCCAATTATCGGCGGGCAGGGCGATGAACTTGTCCTGATTGAAATGCGCTTCCACCGCCAGCAAGGTTCCAAACCGTCCGGCCCGCGCCTCGGCGATCAACTCCTGCACCGCCGGCTCGAAACGCCGCTCATGGCCGATGCCCAGCACCACCCCGGCATGATCCACCGCCGCGAACGCGGCATCGGCTTCCTCGACTGTCGTGCACAGCGGCTTTTCGCAGAACACATGCTTGCCCGCATTGGCGGCGGCGACAATCTGGTCGCCATGCATCCGGTGCGGCGTGCACAAAATCACCGCCTGCACGCGCGGATCATCGAGCGCGCGTTCGAACTGCGCGTCGGTGTCGATACCGACCAGATGCGCCCGCGCCACCGGGTCCGGATCGATCCCGAGCACCGGGC
>DAHWBL010000378.1 GCA_027323595.1 Acetobacteraceae bacterium
ACCCCGCGCGGCTCGCCGGGGTGGCCACCGACGAGGGCGGCGCGGACGGCCATACCGCGGTGATGCTGCGCGCGCTCGGCGTGCCGGCGGTGCTGGGCGCGGTGGGGCTGTCGGCCGGCGCCCGGCCGGGGGCGCCGGCGATCGTCGATGGCACCGAGGGGGTGGTGATCCTGAACCCCACCGCCGCCTCGCTGGCACACGCCCGCCAGCGCATGGCCGCCCACGCCGCCGAGCTGCGCAAGCTCGCCCGGCTGCGCGCCCTGCCGGCGATCACCACCGACCATGTCGGCATCGAGCTGCAGGCCAATCTGGAGCTGCCCGCCGAGCTGAAGCTGATCGCCCGCTCGGGGGCTGCCGGCATCGGGCTGCTGCGCAGCGAGTTCCTGTTCATGAACCGCGACGACCTGCCCGACGAGGACAGCCAGGCCGACATCTATCGCGGCGTGATCGCGGCGATGGATGGCGATCCGGTGACCATCCGGGTGCTGGACTGGGGCGGCGAGAAGGAGATCGAGGCGCTCGAACAGGAAGGGCTGGTGCCGGGCGGAACCACCGACAACCCCGCGCTCGGCCAGCGCGGCATCCGTTTGTTGCTGCGCCAGCCGGAATTGTTCGAAACCCAGCTCGCCGCGATCCTGCGCGCCGCCACCGCCGGGCCGACCCGGGTGCTGCTGCCCATGGTCAGCGCGCTGTCGGAGGTGCGCGCCGCGCGCGAGATTTATGAGCGTGTCGCGCGTCGGCTGCGCCGGCGCGGCGAGGCGCTGCCCGATCGGCTGCCGCCGCTGGGCATCATGATCGAGACCCCGGCCGCCGCGCTGTCGGCCGACGCGATGGCGCTCGAATGTGATTTCTTCGCCATCGGCACCAACGATCTGTCGATGTACACGCTGGCCATCGATCGGGGCGAGACCGGGCTGGCGGACCTGTATGACCCGCTGCATCCGGCCGTGCTGCGGCTGATCCAGTTCGCCGCCGAGGCGGCGTTGCGGGTGCACAAGCCGGTGTCGGTGTGCGGCGAGATGGCGGCCAATCCGCGCTGGACCAAATTGCTGCTCGGGCTTGGCGTGCGCAGCCTCAGCATGAACGCCGCCGCGATCCCGCGGGTGAAGCAGGCGATCCGCGCGCTGGCGATGGATGACTGCATCCGCTTCGCCCGCCGCGTGATGGAGCTGGCCGACCCGGCGCACGTGGCCCGCGTGTTCGCTGAGTTCGAGGCGCGGGAATAAGAAAAACGGGGAAATGGTGGAGCCAAGCGGAATCGAACCGCCGACCTCCTGAATGCCATTCAGGCGCTCTCCCAACTGAGCTATGGCCCCGCCGTGATGTCCGCCCGGGTTTGGGTCCCGACCGGCGAGCGCGCGGTATAGCCGCAGGCCCCACCCCCATCAAGCCCCCTTCGCGGGCGGCGACGCCGCCGCCGCCCGCGCCTGGGTCAATGCTCAGTAGCGATACAGATCGTGCTTGAACGGCCCCGACTGCGACAGGCCCAGATAGTCGGCCTGCTTGCCGGAAAGCTGGGTGAGCTGCGCGCCGACCTTCTTCAGATGCAGGGCGGCGACCTTCTCATCGAGATGCTTGGGCAGGGTGTAGACCTTGCACTCATATTTGCCCGCCGGGGCCTGCCACAGCTCAAGCTGCGCCAGCACCTGGTTGGTGAAGGAGGCACTCATCACGAAGCTCGGATGGCCGGTGGCGTTGCCCAGATTCACCAGCCGCCCCTCGGACAGCACGATCAGCCGCTTGCCGTCGGGGAACACCACCTCGTCCACCTGCGGCTTGACGTTCTCCCAGGTGAAGTTGCGCAGCGACTCGATCTGGATCTCGCTGTCGAAATGGCCGATGTTGCAGATGATGGCGCGATGTTTCATGGCGCGCATGTGGTCGATGGTGATGACGTCCACATTGCCCGTCGCGGTGCAGAAAATGTCGCCGCGCGGCGCCGCCGCCTCCATGGTGACGACCTCATAGCCCTCCATCGCCGCCTGCAACGCGCAGATCGGGTCGATCTCGGTGACCAGCACGCGGCAGCCGGCATTGCGCAGCGACGCCGCCGAGCCCTTGCCGACATCGCCGAAGCCGGCGACCACGGCGACCTTGCCGGCCATCATCACGTCGGTGCCACGGCGGATGCCATCCACCAGGCTTTCGCGGCAGCCATAGAGATTGTCGAATTTCGACTTGGTGACGCTGTCGTTCACATTGATCGCCGGCACCTTCAGCGTGCCCGCCTTGGCCATCTCCCACAGCCGGTGCACACCGGTGGTGGTCTCCTCCGACAGGCCACGAATGTTCTTGAGCAGGTCGGGATATTTCTCATGGATCAGCTTGGTGACATCGCCGCCGTCATCGAGGATCATGTTCGGGGTCCAGCCGTCCGGGCCGCGCACCGTCTGCTCGATGCACCACCAGAACTCCTCCTCGTTCATGCCCTTCCAGGCGAACACCGGAATGCCGGCCGCGGCGACGCCGGCGGCGGCGTGGTCCTGGGTCGAGAAGATGTTGCACGACGACCAGCGCACGGTGGCGCCGAGCGTGGTCAGCGTCTCGATCAGCACGGCGGTCTGGATGGTCATGTGCAGGCAGCCCACGATGCGCGCGCCGGCCAGCGGCTTGCTCGCGCCGAACTCCTCGCGCAGCGCCATCAGCCCGGGCATCTCGTCCTCGGCGATGGCGATTTCCTTGCGGCCCCAGGCGGCGAGGCTGAAATCCTTGACCTTGTAGTCGGTGAATTCGGCCATCGTGAGAGTCCTCCCTGAAACTGTTGAGGCGCGCAGATAAAGTCAGGTTGCCCATTTTGCCAAGCGAAATGCGCCCATGGCTGCCCTCACGCGCGCGAGTGGGAAATTCTGCCCACTCAGCGCCAGTGGGGCGGAGGGCTCATACCA
>DAHWBL010000381.1 GCA_027323595.1 Acetobacteraceae bacterium
ACTGTCCAGGCGACCGGGGCCAGCTCTATTCTTGGTGGCGCGAAGACGAAGTAGGAGTCGCCATCAGCCTCGGTGTACTGAAAATTCGACGCGTTAGCTGGGCTCGGCACCCTTGATAGAAGAGCAGCCGTCTCGAACTCTCGTTCTGAATGGTCGGTCAATATGTCCTGGTCGCTGCGTGTAACTTCTGGGAATTTTGGGACAACGTGAAGCTCGATCAGGGATCCAGGGAAACCCAGCTTCTCGATTGGAATATCCATTCTCGGACCTGGCGTGATACCGAGATGGCGGCGAACTTGAACGGAATCTGAGCCCTTTGCCCCGACCGATTTGCGGGCCTTCCTTCGCATGGCTCGCCCGGGGGATGATTTGGTCATTGTGATTTCCAGAAGCGAACTGGCGGGATTATAACAAGCTTAGCCACAATTTCCCCCGGCGCAGACCTTTGTTATGCCAGACACGTGACGGCGACCTCCGCGCGTACGTTCCAGGCGTCAGCACTTCGCCGGTATTGGGCGGGGTGATCTGCACGCAGCCATCGCCCCAGCCTTCGCCTGACCAAAATGGGAACGTCATGTTGCTTGCCAAGGTAACAGCCCCAGGCCCGAGCCGTCCAGCAACCAGAACTTCCGAAGAACCAAAAGCCATCAAATACCAAACTCCAAACACCCCCCCAAAAAATTTATGCCCGCCTTATGCCCCACCCGGCATCACCATATCGTCGCTTTATGGCTGCTCGGAGCATAAACTCCCGGTCTGCCCCCCGATGTCGGGGCGCGCTGGCAGGAGATGCAACCATGTCGGACCTGATCGCCCTGTTCGCCGGCGTCGGCGGCTTCGCCGCGATGCTTGCCTATGGCTTTCTGTGCGAGCGGATTTGAGCGCGCCGATGATCGATCTTTTGGTGGGCGGCATCGTCTCCGCGGGCTTGCTGGTCTATCTCGTCTGGGCGCTGCTGCGTCCCGAGGATTTCTAGAATCTCCCGGCGCGCTCGCGCATTTTGGACACATAACCGATGACAATCGCAGGTTGGTTGCAGATCGCGCTGGTGCTCGGCGTGGTCGCCGCGGCGGCAATTCCGCTCGGCTCCTACAGCGCAAGGCTCATGCAGGGCGGGCGCACCTGGCTGCATCCGCTGCTCGGCCCGGTCGAGCGCGCCTGCTACCGGCTCGCCGGCATCGACCCCACCGCGCCGATGGGCTGGCGGGGCTATCTCGGCGCGCTGCTGATCTTCAACGCCGCGCATTTCCTGCTGCTCTATGCGATGTTGCGGCTGCAAGGGCTGCTGCCGCTGAACCCGCAGGCGGTGGCGGCAATGTCGCCGCGCCTTGCCTTCAACACCGCGATCAGCTTCGTCACCAACACCAACTGGCAGGCCTATTCGGGCGAGTCCGGCGTTTCCTACTTCACCCAGATGCTCGGCCTCACCGTCCATAATTTCCTCTCCGCCGCCAGCGGCATCGCCGCCGCCTTCGCGGTGGCGCGCGCCTTCGCCGCCGGCGGGGTCACCTCGCTCGGCAATTTCTGGGCCGACATGGTGCGCGCCACGCTCTATATCCTGCTGCCCCTGACTGTGATGTTGACCATCATCCTCATCGCCGCCGGCGTGCCGCAAACCCTCGCCGCCTACCCGGTGGCCACCACGCTGCAAGGCGCGCACCAGGTGATCGCGCTCGGCCCGATCGCGTTTCAGGAGGCGATCAAGCTGCTCGGCACCAATGGCGGCGGCTTCCTCAACGCCAACTCCGCGCACCCGTTCGAAGACCCCTCAGCGCTGATCACCATGATCGAATGTGTCGCGCTCACGCTCATCCCGTTCTCGCTGCCCTTCGCCTTCGGCGAGGTGGTGGGCGACCGCAGGCAGGGCCGCGCCCTTTTCCTGGTCATGTTCATCCTGGTGATCGCCGCGGTCGCCGCCTGCTACGCCGCCGAGGCCGCCGCCAATCCGCTGCTCACCGGGATCGATCCGACCGGCGGCAACATGGAAGGCAAGGAAACCAGATTCGGCATCGCCTTGTCGTCGCTGTTCGCCGTGCTCACCACCGGCACCTCGTGCGGCGCGGTCAATGCGATGCATGACAGCTTCATGCCGCTCGGCGGCATGGTCGTGCTGTTCATGATCCAGCTCGGCGAGGTGCTGCCCGGCGGTGTCGGCTCGGGGCTGTATGGCATCCTGGTGTTCGCGCTGCTCGCGGTGTTCGTCGCCGGGCTGATGGTCGGGCGCACACCCGAATATCTGGGCAAGAAGGTGCAGGCGCGTGAGGTCAAGCTGGCGATGCTGGCGGTGCTGATATTGCCGCTGACCATCCTGGGCGGCACCGCGATCTCGCTGGTGACAGCAAGCGGACTCGGATCGCTCGCCAACGCCGGCCCGCACGGCCTGACCGAGATGCTGTATGGCTGGAGCTCGGCGGCCGGCAACAACGGCAGCGCCTTCGCCGGCCTGTCCGCCGACACCGGCCTGCTCGACTGGGGGCTTGCCGGCGCGATGCTGCTCGGCCGCTTCGCAACCCTGGTGCCGATCATGGCACTCGCCGGCTCGCTCGCCCAAAAGCCGAAGCTCGCAGGTGGTGCCGGCACCTTTCCCACCCACGGCCCGCTGTTCGTCGGCCTGCTGATCGGCGTGATCCTGATCCTGGGCGGATTGCAGTTCCTGCCGGCGCTGTCGCTTGGTCCGCTTGCGGAACAATTCGCCATGCTGTCCGGCACAAGCTACTAGGAACAAACCCATGTCCAACATCCGTGCGGAAACCATCGCCCTGTTCGAACCCTCGATCATCGGTCGCGGCCTGCGCGACGCCGTGGTCAAGCTCAATCCCGCGTCTCTCATCGCCAATCCGGTGATCTTCGTCACCGAGGTGGTCGCCATCCTCACCACCTTGCTCGGGCTGCGCGACGCGCTGATGGGCACCGGCACCGCCTGGTTCGCGCTGTCCATCGGCGCGTGGCTGTGGCTCACCGTGCTGTTCGCCACCTTCGCCGAGGCGGTGGCCGAGGGGCGTGGCCGGGCACGCGCGGAAAGCATGCGCGCCGCCCGCACCGATACGCTGGCGCATCGTCTCGCCGACCCGCGCGATCGCGACCATTTCGACAACGTCGCCGCCCCCGACCTGCGCGCCGGCGACTGCGTGATCGTCTGCGCCGGCGAGCTGGTGCCCTCGGACGGCGAGGTGATCGAGGGCGTGGCCAGCGTGAACGAGAGCGCGATCACCGGCGAATCCGCCCCGGTCATCCGCGAGGCCGGCGGCGACCGCTCGGCGGTGACCGGCGGCACGCAACTGGTGTCGGACTGGCTGGTGATCCGCATCACCGCAAGCCCCGGCTCCACCTTTCTGGACCGCATGATCAAGCTGGTCGAAGGTGCCGAACGCCGCAAGACGCCCAACGAGATCGCGCTCGACATATTGCTCGCCGGCATGACGATCATCTTCCTGATCGCGGTGGTCACGCTGGTCGGGCTCGCCGATTATTCCGGCACGCGCCTGTCGGTGCCGGTGCTGGCGGCATTGCTGGTGACGCTGATCCCCACCACCATCGGCGGCCTGCTGTCGGCCATCGGCATCGCCGGCATGGACCGGCTGGTGCGCTTCAACGTGGTGGCCACCTCCGGCCGCGCGGTGGAGGCCGCGGGCGATGTGGACACGCTGCTGCTCGACAAGACCGGCACCATCACCTTCGGCAACCGCATGGCCGGCAGCTTCATCCCCGCCACCGGTGTCGCCGAGCAGACGCTGGCCGAAGCCTGTGTGCTGGCCTCGGTCGGTGACGACACGCCCGAGGGACGGTCCATTCTGGGCTTCGCGCGCGATCGGTACGGCATCGTTCCAACACCGCCGGCCGGCGCGAGCCTGGTCGCGTTCTCCGCCAACACGCGCCTGTCGGGCCTGGACCACCAGGGCCGCGCCTGGCGCAAGGGCGCGGTGGATTCGATCCTGTCCTTCGTGGGCACGCCCGCACCCGCCGGTGTCACCGAGGCGACCGAGCGCGTCGCCCGCTCCGGCGGCACCCCGCTCGCGGTGTCGGTGGATGGCGCGGTGCTCGGCGTGATCGAGCTGAAGGACGTGGTGAAGCCAGGCATCCGCGCCCGCTTCGCCGAGCTGCGGCGCATGGGCATCCGCACCGTCATGGTCACCGGCGACAACCGCGTCACCGCCGCGGCGATCGCCACCGAGGCCGGCGTGGATGATTTCATCGCCGAGGCCACCCCGCAGGACAAGCTGGACTATATCCGCCGGGTGCAGGCCGAAGGCCGGCTGGTCGCGATGGCCGGCGACGGCACCAACGACGCCCCCGCGCTCGCCCAGGCCGATGTCGGCGTGGCGATGCAGACCGGCACACAGGCCGCCCGCGAGGCCGGCAACATGGTCGATCTGGACAGCGATCCCACCAAACTGATCGAGGTGGTGGAGATCGGCAAGCAGTTGCTCATCACCCGTGGCGCGCTCACCACATTTTCCATCGCCAACGACGTCTCCAAATATTTCGCGATCCTGCCGGCAATCTTCGTCGCCACCTATCCCGGCCTCGCGGCATTGAACGTCATGCGTCTGGCCTCGCCGCAGAGCGCGATCCTCTCGGCGGTGATCTTCAACGCGCTGATCATCGTGGCCCTGGTGCCGCTGGCGCTGCGCGGGGTGCGATTCTCGCCGATGGGCGCGGCGGCACTGCTGCGGCGCAACCTGCTGATCTATGGCCTGGGCGGTCTCGTCGCGCCGTTCATCGGCATCAAGCTCATCGATCTTCTCCTCAACGCTCTCGGCTTGTTTCAGGGATGATGGACATGTTCAGCCAACTGCGCCCCGCGCTCACGCTGATTCTGATTTTCACGCTGCTCACCGGCCTCGCGCTGCCGCTCGGTTTCGTCGGCCTCGGCGCGGCGGTGTTTCCCAACCAGGCCGGTGGCAGCCTGATCGTTCGCGACGGGGTGGTGCGCGGCTCGGCCCTGATCGGCCAGGATTTCACCGACCCGCGCTATTTTCACCCCCGCCCCTCGGCCACCACCATCGCGGACCCGAACGACGCCACCAAAACCCTGCCGTCCCCCTATGCGGCGGATGCCTCCAACGGCTCGAATCTCGCCCCGACCTCGGCCACGCTGGTCGCGCGCGTCGCCGCCTCGCTCGCCGCCTGGACCCACGATGGCGGCCCATCGCCGGTGCCGGCGGACGCGCTCACCACCTCCGCCTCGGGCCTTGACCCCGACATCTCGCCGGCCAACGCGCAGGGCCAGCGCGCCAGGGTGGCGGCCGCGCGCGGCCTGACCGACGCGGCGGTGCGCGCCCTGGTGGACGCACACACGACCCGACCGCTGCTGGGCTTCATCGGCGAGCCCCACGTCAACGTCCTGCGGTTGAATCTGGCGCTGGATGCCTCGGCCGCGCCATAAGGGCCCATGGATGATCGCGACGGTCGCCCCGACCCCGACGCATTGCTGCGCGACGCCGCGCGCGAGCATCGCGGCCGGCTGAGGGTTTTTCTGGGCGCCGCCCCCGGCGTGGGCAAGACCTGGGCGATGCTCGACGCCGGCCGCCGCCGCCAGGCCGAGGGCGGCGATGTGCTGGTCGGGCTGGTCGAAACCCATGGCCGCGCCGAGACCCAGGCGCAGTTGGTCGGGCTGCGCGTGATGCCCCGCCGCCCGGTGGCCTATCGCGGCCAGGTGCTGGAGGAATTCGATGTCGAGGCGGCGCTGGCCAGCCACCCGCCGCTGCTGCTGATCGACGAGCTGGCGCACACCAACGCGCCGGGCAGCCGCCACCACAAGCGCTGGGAGGATGTCGCCGATCTGCTCGACGCCGGCATCGATGTCTGGTCCACCCTCAACGTCCAGCATCTGGAAAGCCTCAACGACGCGGTCGCGCGAATCACCGGGGTGCGCGTCACCGAAACATTGCCCGACAGCGTGCTGGAACTGGCCGACGAGATCGAGCTGATCGATCTGCCGCCGGGCGATCTGCGCGCCCGGCTGAAGGAGGGCCGGATCTATCGCCCCGACGTGGCGCGCCGCGCGCTGGAGGGGTTCTTCCGTGAGGGCAACCTGGCCGCGCTGCGCGACATCGCGCTCCGCCAGGCCGCGCACCACGTCGATCAGAACGTCCGTGACTACATGCGCCGCAACGCCATCATCGGCCCCTGGCCCGCCGGCGACCGTGTGCTGGCGCTGGTCGGCGGCACGGGCGGCGAGGCGGTGGTGCGCGCCGCCAAGCAGCTCGCCGACGCGCTGAAGGTGCCGCTGGTGGCGCTGCACGTGGAAACCCCGGGCGGCGATGACGGGCGCGCCCTGCTCGATCTTGCCGCGACGCTGGGCGCGCAGACCGAACTGCGCGCCGGAACCGACGCGACCGCGGTGGCAACCGCCTACACCGCACAGATCAACGCGACCCATCTGGTGATCGGCCGCGCGCCACCGTCGCGCTGGCGGCTTTGGCCCGCCGGCGGCATGGCCGCGCGGCTGCTGCTCGCCGCCCCTTCGGTGACGCTGCACGTCGTCGCGGCCCCGCCGCGAACCGGGCGAGGCGGCGCGCGCGCGGTGGTGCTGCCGCGGCCTGGCGGGCTGCACCCGGCGATGCCCTGGCTGTTCACCGCCGCGCTGGTCGGGCTGGTGGTGCTGTCCGGTGAAATGCTGTCCGGCGTGCTCGAACAGCAGGGGCTGGGCATGCTGTTCCTGGGCGCGGTGGTGGCCAGTGCCGCCGCCTTCGGCCTGCGCCTCGCGCTGTTCGCGGCGGCCCTGGGGTTTCTCTCCTGGAATTACTTTTTCATCGAGCCGATCTACAGCATCACCATCGCCTCGCCGCGCGACGTGGTGGCGCTGGTGGTGTTCGCCGGCGTCGCGCTGGCGACCGGCGCGCTCGCCAGCCGGATGCGCGCGGCGGTGCGCACCGCGCAGGGCCGCATCGAGGGGCTGCGCCGTATCAGCCATTTCAGCCGCGCCCTCGGCGAGCCCGCCCACGAGCATGATCTGTTCGCGGTGATGGCGCGCCAGGCCGCCGAGATCGCCGGCGCCGCGCTGGTGCTGACCGCGCGCGGCGAGGACATCGACATCCGCGCCGCCGAACCGCCGATGGACACCATGGATGATCGCGGCTGGGCGGCGGCGCGCTGGTGTCTGGTGCGCGGCGAGCCCGCCGGACGCGGCACCTCCACCCTGCCGTCCTCGCCCTGGCGGTTCCTGCCGGTGCGCACCGCGCGCGGCACGCTGGCGGTGCTGGGGGTGAACGCCGACGCGCTGGCCGAGCCACAGCAACAGGCGCTGACGGCACTGGCCGACCAGGCGGCGGTGGCGCTGGAGCGGGTGCGCCTGGCCGCCGAGGCGGCGCGCGCCGAGGCGATGGCCGAGACGCAGAAACTCCGCACCGCGCTGCTCAGCTCGCTGTCGCATGATCTGCGCACGCCGCTCACCTCCATCCGTGGCGCCGCCGGGCTGCTGCGCACCGCCGACGCGCAATTGTCGGCCGACAAACGCGCCGACCTGCTCGCCAGCATCGAGCACGACACGGTGCGCATGGCGCGGTTCCTGTCCAACATCCTGGCGATGACGCAGTTGGAAAGCGGGCAGATCGTGCCGCGCGAGCAGGATACAAGGCTGGTCGAGGTGATCGAGGCGGCGGTGGCCCGCGTCGGCGGCGCGGCGCTGGTGACGATGGATTTCCCCGACGATCTGCCGGCGGTGCGCGCCGACCCGCAATTGCTGGAACAGCTCATGGTGAACGTCATCGAGAACGCGGTGAAATACAGCCCCGACGGCGCGCCGGTGCGCATCGGCGCGCACGCCGCGCGCGGGCGCGTGCTGCTCAGCGTCGCCGACGAAGGCGTGGGCATCACGCCCGCCGACCTGCCGCACGTGTTCGACAGCTTCTACCGCGCCCGGCGGACCGACCGCACCCCCCCCGGCACGGGGCTCGGGCTCGCCATCGCGCGCGGCCTGGTCGAGGCGATGGGCGGGCGCATCACCGCCGCCAGCCCACGCCCCGACGCCCCGCGCGACGGCGCGCCGGGCACGGTGATCACCATCGATCTGCCGACGGCCGCGCCGGCGTCGCGGGCGCACACGCGATGAGCATGGGGCGGGTGCTGCTGGTCGATGACGAGCCGCAGATTCTGCGCTTCCTCGTGCCGCTGCTCGAAACCGGCGGCTATGAGGCGGTGACCGCGGCCACCGCGCACGACGCGCTGCGCCTGGCCGCCGCGCGCCCGCCCGAGGCCATCCTGCTCGATCTGGGCCTGCCCGACATGGAAGGGCAGGAATTGCTGCGCCGGCTGCGGGTGTTTTTCCACGGCGCCATCATCATCCTGTCGGCGCGCGAGAGCGCGGCGGAAAAAATCACCGCGCTCGACGCCGGGGCGGACGATTACGTCGAAAAACCCTTCGATGTCGGCGAATTGCTGGCCCGGCTGCGCGCAGCACTCCGCCACGCCGCCCCGGACGCCACCACCGCGCCGGTGCTGCATCTGGGTGCCCTCGAACTCGACATGCCGCACCGCCGGGTGCGCCTCGCCGGCGAGATCCTGGCCTTGACCCGTCGCGAATACGACCTGCTCACCCTGCTCGCCCGCCATGTCGGGCGGGTGGTCACGCACCGCCAGTTGCTGGTCGGCGTGTGGGGCCCCGCGCACGCCGAGGATGTGCAATATCTGCGCGTGCATGTCGGCCAGTTGCGCCGCAAGCTCGGCCCCGCCGCCGGCCTGCTCGCCACCGAGCCGGGTGTCGGCTACCGGCTGCTGGAAGGGGAGTAGAAAATCCCGTCCCGCGCGCGTAGGCTGGACGCAATAAAACGATCCAGGGAGTGGACGCGATGGAACGACGCAACCTGCTGCGTACCGCAATGGCCGCCCCGGCGATGATGGCCGGAGCCGCGATGGCCGGCGAACCGGGCGAGCCCACCACCAAACGATTTGCCGAACAGCGCTGGACGCTCGACAACGTGATCCGCGCCAACGGCATCGACTGGGACCAGCCGCGCTCCATCTATCTCTCCGCGCCATGCGGCCCCGAGGCGAACGCGGATTTCGCCATCATCCGTGCGCGCGTGCAGAAAATGGCCGATATCGGCCCGGCCTTCGAATCCACCGCCAAACGCCGCGAGGCGGCCGCCCGCGCCGCCGAGGCGCAAGGCGCGCTGGTCACCGCGCGCGACAATTTCTACATGGCCGCGGTGCATTACGGCGCCGCCGAATGGCCCTACGATGATTTCTCCGCCGCCCATCTCGCGCTGCATCAGAAAAAGCGCGAATGTTTCGCCGACTATGCCCGCCTCGCGGACCACCGGATCGAGGCGGTCTCCGTGCCGTTCAAGGGAAAATCAATTCCCGCCTGGCTGCATCTGCCCCCCGGCTATGCCGGCGGGCGCATCCCCATCATCATCTCCATCCCCGGCATGGACAGCTTCAAGGAGGCCGCGGTCGCGCTGTCCAACGACCGCTGGCTCGCCCGTGGCATGGGGGTGCTGGCCATCGACGGCCCGGGCCAGTACGAAAGCCCGCTGCTCGGCGTGTTCGTCTCGATGCAGAACTGGATCGACGCCGGCCCCGCCCTGGTCGATTGGCTGGTCGGCCGGCCAGAGGTGGACCCCGCGCGCATCGGGCTGACCGGCACCAGCTTCGGCAGCCTGTTCGCCACCATCGTCGCCGGCAACGAGCCGCGCATCGCCGCCACCTCGGTCATGTCCACCTGCCTCGAACCAGGTTGCCATACCATCTTCGAGGAAGCCTCGCCGACCTTCAAGAAACGCTTCATGTGGATGTCGAACTTCACCGACGAGGCGAAGTTCGATGAATTCGCCAAAACCCTGAGCTGGGAAGGCCACGCGCAGAAAATCGCCAGGCCCTACATGGTGGTCGCCGGGCAGGCCGACGAACTCAGCCCGCTCGAATTCACCGACAAGATGTTCGGCCTCATGTCCGCGCCGCGCCTGCTCACGGTCTATGCCGATTCCCGCCATTCGGTGGGTGGCGTGCCGGCCGCCAATCTTGGCCCGTTCCCGCCCACCTTGATGGCGGACTGGATGGCCGCCCGCCTCGCCGGCCGCCCGTTCGCCTCCGAGCGCTGGTTCATCGATCCGTCCGGGCGCGTCGCCAAGACCGCGTTCGGATAGCCCATCTTCCCGGCTGCCCATCCCCCCGCTGCCCTGTTGGCAGTGCGCCCGCATGCGCCTATCCTGCCGCCACTGGTGTTTGGGGAGGCCGCGAGACCATGAAACCACCCGCCTTCAGCTATCACGACCCGGCCACCCTGGCCGAGGCGGTGGCGCTCGTCGCCACGCTCGACAATGCCCGCGTGCTCTCCGGCGGCCAGTCGCTGATGCCCATGCTGAACATGCGCTATGTGCTGCCCGATCATCTGATCGACCTGCGCCGGATCAGCGAACTCGCCCATATCCGGCAGAGCGGCGGCGACATCGAGATCGGCGGCATGACCCGCCAGCGCGACATCGAATATTCCGACCTGATCGCCGCCAAACTGCCGCTGCTGCATGAGGCGATCCACTGGGTCGGCCACCGCCAGACCCGCAATCGCGGCACCATCGGCGGCTCGCTGTGCCATCTCGATCCGGCCGCCGAAATGGTCGCGACCGTGGTCGCCTTCGACGCGACCCTGATCGCGCAAGGCCCCAGCGGCGTGCGCGAGATCGCAGCCTCGGACTGGACCCTCGGCTACATGACCCCCTCTCTCGCACCCGACGAAATCCTGACCGGTGTGCGCTTCACGCCATGGCCCGACGGACATGGCGCCGCCTTCGTCGAATTCGCCCGCCGGCACGGCGATTTCGCCATCGCCTCGGCCGCCGCCATGCTGACCGCGGACGGCGCCGGGCGGATCACCCGCGCGGTGCTGACCATCGGCGGCGTCGGCCCCGCGCCGGTGCGCCTCACCGAAGCCGAACAGGGCCTGGTCGGCCAGCTCGCCAACGAGACCGCCTTCGCCGCCGCCGCCCGCCACGCCGCCGCCATCGAGGCGATCGGCGACGCGCTGGTGCCGGCGGAGTATCGCGCGCATCTCGCGGGCGTGATGGCAAAACGCGCGCTTGCCAAGGCCTGGTCGCGCATCGATGGAAAAGGGAAACTGGCGGCATGAGCTGGGGCGAATCACGAACGATCACGCTGACGGTCAACGGCACCAGCTACACCCGCGAGGTGGAGGTGCGCTTCCATCTCGCCGATGTGCTGCGCCACGAACTCGGCCTCACCGGCACCCATCTGGGCTGCGAACACGGCGTCTGCGGCGCCTGCACCGTGCTGATCAACGGCCGCAGCGCGCGCTCCTGCCTGATGCTCGCGGTGCAGGCTGATGGCGCTGAGATCACCACCATCGAGGGCATCGCCGACATCGACGGCCCGCACGCCGGCGGCCTGCATCCCCTGCAGGAGGCATTTCGCGAGTTTCACGGCCTGCAATGCGGCTTTTGCACGCCCGGCATGCTCACCACATTGATCGAGCTGCTGCGCGACAACCCCGCGCCGACCGAGGAGGAGGTGCGCATCGCCATCTCGGGCAATCTCTGCCGCTGCACCGGCTACCAGGGCATCGTCGATGCCGCGCTCGCCACCGCGAAAAACCTGCGCGAGGCCACGGCGCCGGCATGACCGGGCAGATCGGCGCCCGACACCCCCGGCTTGAAGACGGGCCGCTGCTGCGCGGGCTCGGTCGTTTCCTGGACGACATCCCAGCGCCTGGCGCGCTGCACGCCGCCTTCGTGCGCAGCCCGCACCCCAACGCGGCGATCGAGCGCATCGATCCATCCGCGGCCCTGGCACTGCCCGGCGTTCGCGCGGTGGTGACACTGGACGATCTGCGCCCGCATCTGGCGCGCACGCGCATGCCGCTCGGCTTCCGATCCTCCAAACTGCCGCCCACCGTCACCGCCTCGGTCCTGGCCGACGGCGAGGTCGCCTTCGTCGGCCAGGCGATCGCCATCGTGCTCGCTGAAACCAGGCATCTCGCGGAGGACGGCGTGGCCGCCGTCAGCATCGACTACACCACCCGCCCGGCCCTGGTGGATTGCCGCGACGCGCTGCTGCCCAACCCGCCGATGGTGCGCGCGGACCATCCGCACGCGGTGGTCGCCCGCTTCGCGCTCGGCTACGGCGACACCGACGCCGCCTTCGCCAACGCCGCCTGCGTGGTGCATGAAAACCTGTTCCAGCATCGCGGCGGCGCCCACCCCATCGAGCCGCGCGGCATTCTCGCCCGCTACGACCACGCCGAGGAAAATCTGTCGGTGTGGTCATCGACGCAGATGCCGCATGAGCTTTTCTACATGGCCTGCGAGGTACTCGGGCTCGACGAGAACCGGTTGAAACTCGCCACACCCGAGGTCGGCGGCGGCTTTGGTGCGAAATATGCCGTCTATCCCGAGGAACTCGCCATCATCGCCACCGCGCGCATGCTTCGTCGCGAGGTGAAATGGGTCGAGGACCGGCGCGAACATTTCATCGGCTCGATCCAGGAACGCGACCAGTACTGGGACGTGTCGCTCGCGCTCGACGCCGATGGCCGCATCCGCGGGTTGCGCGGCAGCCTGATCCACGATCAGGGCGCCTACACCATGCAGGACGTGAACGTCGCCTACAATGCCGGCACCGCGGTCGCCGGACCGTATCTGGTGCCGGCTTTCCATCTGGACATCGTTGCAGTGCAGACCAACAAGACCCCGGTTCTGACCGTGCGCGGCGCGGGCTATCCGCAGGCCTGCTTCACCATGGAGCGGCTGATGGATGCCGCCGCCGCCAGGCTCGGCATGGATCGCGCGGCGCTACGCCGACACAATCTCGTACCACCCGAAAAGATGCCGTACGAAAAACCGCTGAAGGCACGCTCCGGCGCGCCGATCTGGTACGATTGCGGGGATTATCCGGCCTGCCAGGACGAACTGCTCGAAGCCGCGGACTGGAACGGCTTTGCCGCCCGACAGCAGGTCGCGCGCGCGGCCGGAAAATATCGCGGCATCGGCATCGCCCACGGCGTCAAGGGCACCGGGCGCGGACCGTTCGAATCCGCCCTCGTGCGGGTCATGCCCTCGGGCCGTGTCAGCGTGTTCACCGGCGCGGCGGTGATGGGGCAGGGGCTGGCCACCGCGCTGGCCCAGGTCTGCGCCGACCAACTTGGAGTTTCTCCCGAAAAAATCAGCGTGATCGCCGGCGACACCCGCACGATCACCCTCGGCCTCGGCGGCTTCGGCAGCCGCCAGTTGGTGATGGCCGGCTCCTCGGTGCAGCTCGCGGCGAAGGCGGTCGCGGTCAAGCTGCGCAAGATGGCCTCGCACATGATCGAGGCGGACGAGAACGATCTCGTGCTCACCGACGGATTTGTCCACGTCATCGGCACGCCGCCGGCCGCCGGCAAGACCATCGGCGACATCGCCAACGTCCTGCGCGGCTCGCCAGGTGCCGGCCTGCCCGCCGATATCGAGCCGGGCAGCGACGCCCACGTCAATTTTCGCAGTGACCAACTGGCCTATGCCAATGTGTGCCACATCGCCGAGGTCGAGGTCGATCCGGAAACCGGCGGCGTGGACATCATCGCCTACACCGCCATGCAGGACAGCGGCGTGCTGATCAATCCGCTGATCGTGGATGGCCAGGTCCATGGCAGCATCGCCCACGGCATCGGCAACGCGCTGTTCGAATGGATGGGCTACGACGCGGACGGCCAGCCGGTGACCACCAATCTCGCCGATTATCTGCTCGCCGGCGCGACCGACGTGCCGCGCATGCGCACGCTCTATCGCCAGACACCATCGCCGCTCAATCCGCTCGGTGCCAAGGGCGTCGGCGAGGTGAGCACGGTGCCGGTCGCCGCCGCCATCATCTCGGCGATCGAACATGCGCTGGCACCGTTTGGCGCACACCTCGCGCAGGCACCGATTTCACCCGCGCAGATACTGGCAACTCTGCAAGCAGGAGGTGCCGCGCATGGCCCGGCTTGAACTGCCCGATGCCGCCTCGATGAACGCCGAACAGCGCGACGTGCATGACGAGGCAGCCGCCGGCCTGCGCGGACGCGCCCCCGCGCCGCTCACCGCCTGGATCAGACATCCCGAACTTGCCCGCCGCGCGCAGCGTCTTGGCGAATTGATGCGCTACGGCTCAGCGCTGCCACCGCATTTGTCCGAGCTCGCGATCCTGGTCACCGCGCGCCATTGGACCTCGCATTACGAATGGAAAATCCACAAGGAGGCAGCGCTCAAGGCCGGTCTAGCCGCGTCAGCGATCGCCGCCATCGCCGCCGACACGACACCCGAATTCGACGACGAGAAAGCCACCATCGTCTACCAGGTGAGCACCACGCTGCTGCGCCAGCACCGCCTCGACGACGCGCTCTATCGCGCCGGCATCGATGCTCTGGGTGAGCGCGCGATGGTCGATCTGGTCGGGGTGCTCGGCTATTACGGGCTGGTCTCGATGACCCTGAACTGCTTCGAGATCGGCCTGCCCGATGCCTTCCAGCCCGAGCTGGCGGAGCCACACGACAGATGAGCCAAACGGGAAAGACGCCATGAACCGACGGCCAACAATCGGAATCGTCGGCGCCGGCATCGGCGGCCTGGCGCTGGCATCCATGCTGATCGCGCGCGGCTTTTCGGTGCGCGTGTTCGAGCAGGCGCACCAGTTCTCCCGGCTCGGCGCCGGCATCCAGATGGCCCCGAACCCGATCGCGGTGCTGCGCGGAATGGGGCTCGAATCCCGACTGCGCGAGGTCGCCTTCGCGCCGGTCTCGCTGCTCAACCGTGAGCACGACACCGGCAACGTGACCAACGAGGTGATCGCCGGCCCAACTTTCGAGGCGCGCTACGGCGTGCCCTATCTGGCCATGCACCGCGCCGACCTGCATCGGCTTCTCGCCAGCCTGGTGCCCGACAACGTGATCGCGTTCGATCACAAACTCGCCGCCGTCGAATATGGCGCATCGGACGTGACGCTGCGCTTCACCGACGGAACCGACGCCACGGTGGACGCGCTGGTCGGCGCCGATGGCGTGCATTCGGTGGTGCGTTCCTCGTTCCTCGGCGAGGAGGAACCGCGCTACAGCGGGCGCATCGCCTATCGCGCGGTGTTCCCCGCCTCCCTGCTCGGCGATGACCAGATCAATCTGTCGCGCACCAAATGGTGGGGGCCGGACCGCCACATCGTCATCTATTACATCACCGCCGCGCGCGATGAGATCTATTTCGTCACCAGCCAACCCGAAGACGCCACCTGGCTCACCCCGGAATCATGGTCCACCCGCGGCGACATGGCCGCACTGCGCCAGGACTTCGCTGAATTTCACCCAGATGTCCGCAAAGTCCTGAACGCCTGTCCGGACGCATTCAAATGGGCGCTGATGGAACGCGACCCCTTCTCGCACTGGACCGAGCGGCGCGTCGCATTGCTCGGCGATGCCTGCCATCCGATGCCGCCCTACATGGCGCAGGGGGCCGCGATGGCGCTGGAGGACGCGGCGATCCTGGCGCGCTGCCTGCAGACCATGCAGGCCGACAATTTCGCCGAGGCTTTCCAACTCTACGAGGCCATCCGCAAACCACGCGCGACGCAGATTCAGCAGCGCTCGCGCACCAACAACTGGCTGCGCCAGCAGACCAGCACCGAATGGGTCTATGGATACGATGCCTGGAACGTGCCGCTGGAACGCCCGGCCGCGTGACGACATAATTCAATAAACTCCAGCGCAGGAAACGAGTTTTCATGACCATCCCCGGGGCGGCCACCGACACTCCGCCGCCTCGCGCGCGCGGCCACATCGGGCTGTCGGTGCAGGTGGTGGTGGGCATGCTGCTCGGAGTGCTGCTCGGCGTGCTGTTCCCCCATCTCGGGCTGCGCATGCAGCCGCTCGGCGACGGCTTCATCCGCCTGATCAGAATGCTGATCGCACCGATCATCTTCTGCACCGTGGTACACGGCATCGTCGGCATCGGCGGCATGCGCAAGGCCGGCCGGGTGGCGCTGAAAGCGCTCATCTATTTCGAGATCATGACGACCCTGGCCCTCATCGTCGGGCTGGTGGTGGTCAATATCTGGCGCCCCGGCGATGGCATGAACGTCGATCCGCATCTTCTCAACACCGCTTCCGCCAAGGCCTACGTGACCGCGGCCGAGCACCAGGACCTGCTCGATTTCGCGATGAACATCATCCCGAAAACCCTTGTCGGCGCCTTCGCCGAAGGCAATCTGCTCGCGGTTCTGTTCGTCTCGGTGCTGTTCGCCGCGGTGCTGCCGGCGATGGGTGAACAGGCAACGCCGATCCTGCGGCTGATCGAAAGCCTGAACGCCGCGCTGTTTCGCATCATCGGTCTGATCATGGTGATCGCGCCGATCGGGGCATTCGGCGCGATCGCCTTCACCGTCTCCCGCTTCGGCGCAACCTCGCTGATCGGGCTCGGCAAGCTGGTGCTGTGCTTTTATCTCACCTGCGCGATCTTCGTGGTGGCCTGTCTCGCGCCGGTGGCAAGGCTGTGCGGGTTCAGCCTGTGGAAATTCGCCCGCTATATCCGCGAGGAAATTCTCATCGTCTTCGCCACCACCACGACCGAATCGGTCCTGCCGCAGGTGATGCGCAAGCTCTGCCGGCTGGGCTGCGACGAATCCGTGGTTGGCCTCGTTGTCCCGACCGGCTATTCCTTCAATCTCGAAGGCACCTGCCTGTATCTTTCCGCCACCGCGGTGTTCCTCGCGCAGGCCACCAACACGCCGTTCGGGCTGTCGCAGCAGATCGCGCTGGTGTTGATCTCACTGCTCACCGCCAAGGGCTCCGCCGGGGTGGCGGGCTCCGCCTTCATCACCCTGGCCGCCACCTTGTCCGCGCTGGGAACCGTGCCGGTGGAAACCATCGCGCTCATCATCGGCATTCATCGCCTGCTGTCGGAGGCACTGACCTTCACCACCCTGCTCGGCAACGGCGTGGCGACGCTGGTGGTCGCGAAATGGGAAGGCGCGCTCGACGCCGCCCAACTCGATCGCGAACTGAACGCCAGATAAAACCCTACTGCCAGGCCTGGTGCACGTCATGCACGAGCACGCCCGATTCCGCGTCCGGCAGATCGAGCCACTCGCGCCGCCGCAGCGTGGCGCGCGTGTCGCGCAGTCCCGCCGTCCAATGTTCCTCCATCGACGCACGACTGAATTCGAAATCCTTCGACTGCCCCTCATAGGCCGCCTGCTGATAGATCATATGCAGGATCGTCGCGCGCGGCAGGTTGGCGAGCTTGAGCTGCAACTGCCGATCCTCGGCGGTCAGCAGGTCGCTCGGCAGCCGATCCAGAAGATCGCGAATCTTCGAGCGCAATGAATGGATCTGGCCGAACATGTCGGTGATCAGCCGGGTGCGGCTGGAATATTGGATGTCCTTCGCCCGGCTCATCACGTCGTGAATATCGCGCGGAATGGCCCCGTGCGCGTTGAACAGATCCACCTGGAACACCACCACGTCGCGGTCGACATGCTCCATCAGATGTTGCAACGGCGTGTTGGACACAAGCCCGCCGTCCCAGAAATAATCGGTGCCGATCCGCACCATCGGCAGGCCCGGCGGCAGCGCGCCACTGGCCATCACATGCTTGGGCGTGATCAGACGGTTGCTGTTGTCGAAATAGACGAAATTGCCGGAACCGATATTGACCGCCCCCACCGCGAAACGCATCTCGCCCGCATTGAGCAGGTCGAAATCGACCAGATCGAGCAGCGTGTCGCGCAGCGGCGCGGTGTCGTAAAAACTGGTCGAGTTGGCGGCACCGCGCGCGCTGAAAAGCGGGCTCGGATGGTTGGGTTTGAAAAAACCCGGCTGCCCGAAGGTGAGTGTGCTGTTCGCCGAGGCGGCGTTACGCGCCTTGCGCATCTCATCGCCATCCGCCCAGGGCGGCAGCAACGCCGTTAGCGTGGCCAGCGGATTGGCCGTCGCGGTGATGCGCTCCCAGAACGCGCGCAGCCGCTCCAGCCGATTATCGCGGGTGTTGCCCGCGATGATCGCGCAATTGATCGCACCGATCGACACGCCGCAGACCCAGTCCGGCTCCAGATCGGCCTCATGCAGTGCCTCGTAGACCCCGGCCTGGTACGCCCCCAGCGCCCCGCCGCCTTGCAGAACCAGCGCCAGTCTCGCGCCTTCCGCCGGCTGCCAGGCGGTTGTCGGATGCGGACGGTGAGGAAGAGGGTGATCCATGGGAGCGCCTTTTCGTGGTGTCATCGAGTTGTCGCGTTCGTGTGATGCGGTCGCGGTATGATGGGCGGGAATTCGCCACCGCCATGCTATATATAGGGATGATCCAACGGAGGGTATGAAATGAGTTTGAAGGGCAGGGTGGCGCTGGTCACCGGATCGACGAGCGGGATCGGGCTTGGCATCGCCGAGGCGTTGGCGGACCAGGGGGCCGATATCGTGATGAACGGCTTCGGCGATCCCGCCCAGGTTGAAAAAGTGCGCGCCGATCTCGCCGCCCGCGGGGTTCGGGTGGCCTATTCGCCCGCCGACATCTCCAAGCCGGCCGAAATCGCCCAGATGGTCGAGTTGGCACACAAGCAGTTCGGCAGCCTCGACATCCTGGTGAACAACGCCGGCATCCAGTATGTCGCCGACATTCAGGATTTTCCGGCCGAACAATGGGACCGGGTGATCGCGATCAATTTATCCGGCGCGTTCCACGCCATGCATTTCGCGATTCCGGGCATGAAGGCGAAAGGCTGGGGCAGGATCATCAACATCGCCTCCGCGCACGGCCTGGTGGCGAGCGAGCAGAAGGCCGCCTATGTCGCCGCCAAGCATGGCCTGGTTGGCCTGACCAAGGTCGCCGCCCTCGAACTGGCCAATGCCGGCGTCACCGCCAACGCCATCTGCCCCGGCTGGGTGCTCACCCCGCTGGTGCAAAAACAGCTCGCGGACCGCGCCGCCAAGGAAGGCACCAGCATCGAGGCGATGGGCCAGGAATTCCTGCGCGAGAAACAGCCGATGCTGCAATTCTCGACACCCGAGCAGATCGGCGCGCTCGCGGTGTTTCCCTGCTCGGATGGCGCCAAAACCATCACCGGCAGCGCGCAATCGATCGATGGCGGCTGGGTGGCGCAATAAACCGCAAGGCTTATCCGGCGCGCGCCTTCGAGAACAGGTTGATCACCAAAACCCCCGCCATGATCAGCATGATCCCGATGATCGCCGGCCGATCCAGCGCCTGCTTGTAAAGCAGCCAGCCAAGCATGGAGATCAGCGTCATGCCGATGCCGGACCAGATCGCATAGGCGATGCCGACCGGGATCGTGCGCAAGGTGAGCGACAGGAAAAAGAACGACACACCATAGCCGGCGATCACGACCAGGCTCGGCGCCAGGCGGGAAAACCCGTCAGCCGCGCGCAGCGTCGTGGTCGCCGCAACCTCCGCGCAGATCGCGACGAGTAGATAAACATACGACATATGCGCTCGCCGGTTCAGATGAGGGCAGGGTAGCTGCCGCCATCGAGATGCAGATTCTGCCCCGACATATAGCCCGCGAGATCAGAGCACAAAAACGCGCATGTCGCGCCGAATTCCTCCGCCCGCCCCAGCCGCCGCGCGGCGATGGATTCCACCTGCGCCGCGCGTGCCGCCTCGTAGGAGATGTTGTCCCGCTCAGCGGTTTTCAGCGCCATGAAATGCTGTCGATCGGTATCGAAACGTTCTGGCAAAAGATTGTTGATGGTCACGTTGTCGCGCGCGACCTCGATCGCCAGCCCCTTGAGTGCCGCGGTCAGCCCGGCCCGCGCGCCGGCGGACAGCACCATGTGCGGGCGCGGTGTCGTCACCATCGCCGAGGTGATGTTGACGA
>DAHWBL010000387.1 GCA_027323595.1 Acetobacteraceae bacterium
GACCAATTTCGCCATCCTGCACGCGCTGCCGCACGCCGCCGAGGCGCCGCACGCCACCGGCTCATTGATCGAATCGATGGCCGCGGCGATCGCGCAGGACACGCCCGAGGCCAAGGCCAGGCTTGAGGAATTCCTCTCCGGCCGCGCCGCGCGCGTGCGCCACGACGCCGGCTGATTGCCGCGCGAGGGGGGGGAAACATGACAGAATATCGCGACATCGATTTCCGCCCCGCCGAGGCGGAGTTCACCGCCCGCCCCGATGGCGGCTGGATCGTCACCTGCCCCACCCCGCTCGGGCCGTATCCGCGCGCCTACACCGAATTCCTGCTGCATTGGGCAAGTGTTGCCCCCGATCGCGTGCTGCTCGCCCAGCGCGAGCCCGCCGGCGGCTGGGCAACCCTCACCTACGGCCAGATGCGTGACAAAATCATGTGTCTCGCCCAGGCATTTCTCGATCTCGGCCTGTCCGCCGAAAGCCCGGTCGCGATCATGTCGGGCAACGACATCGAATTCCAGATCGTCTCGCTCGCGGCGATGCATGTCGGCATCCCGGTGGCACCCATCTCGCCCTCCTACGCGCTGCTGGCCACCGACTACGCCAAGCTGCGCCACGTCATGGCACTGGCCACGCCGGGCCTGGTCTACGCCACCGATGCCGCCGCCTTCGCCACCGCCGCTGCCGCGGTGCTGCCCGCTGACTGCATGTTCGTCGCCGGCACCACCGCGCCACCGGGCCAGCCCTTCACCTGGCTCGACACGCTGCTCGCCACCGCCCCCACCGACGCGGTGGCCACCGCCGCGGCCGCGGTGCAGGGCCAGACAGTGGCAAAGCTGCTGTTCACATCAGGCTCCACCGGCTGGCCCAAGGCGGTGATCAACACCCACGCCATGCTGTGCAGCAACCAACAGATGATCCGCCAGACCTGGCGCTTCATCACCCACACCCCCCCGGTGCTGGTGGATTGGCTGCCCTGGCACCACACCGCCGGCGGCAACCATGATTTCGGCATCGTGCTCGCCAATGGCGGCAGTTTTTACATCGACGATGGCCGCCCCACCGCCAACGGTTTTGGCGAAACCCTGCGCAACCTGCGTGAGATCGCGCCCACCATCTTCATCTCCATGCCGCGCGCCTTCGAGGATCTGGTGCCCGCGCTGCGTGCCGACGACCAGCTGCGCGAGACATTCTTCAGTCGCCTGCAACTGATTTTCTATGCCGGCGCGGCACTCGCCGACCATGTCTGGCGCGCCTTCGACGAGCTCGCCGAACAGACCATCGGCCGACGCGTGCTGATGATGACCGGGCTCGGCTCCACCGAGACCGGCCCCTACGCGCTGGGAAGCTGCAAGGAATATCGCGGCGCCGGGCTGATCGGCCTGCCCGGTCCGGGCGTCACGCTGCGCCTCGTGCCCACCGGCGGAAAACTGGAGCTGCGGCTGAAAAGCCCCTCGGTCACCCCCGGCTACTGGCGCCAGCCGGAGCTGACGGCCGCGGCACTGGACGAGGAAGGCTTCTACCGCATGAACGACGCGGTGCGCTTCGTCGATCCGGCCGACAAGCTGCGCGGTTTTCTTTTCGACGGGCGCATCAACGAGGATTTCAAACTCACCACCGGCACCTGGGTCTCGGTCGGCGCGCTGCGCACCCGCCTCATCGCCGAATTCGCGCCGCTGGTGCGCGACGTGGTGATCGCCGGGCACAACCGCGATTATCTGGCCTTGCTGCTGCTGCTCACCCCGTCCGCCCTCGCCGGGGATCGCGGGGCGCTGCGTGCCCGCCTCGCCGACATGCTCGCCGCCCACGCCGCCGCCGCCACCGGCAGCTCGATGCGCGCGCTGCGCGCCATGGTGCTGCCCGGCGATCTGTCGCTGGATCGCGGCGAGCTGACCGACAAGGGCTCGATCAACCAGCGCGCCGTGCTCGACAACCGCGCCGAGCTGGTCGAACAGCTCTATGCCGACCCGCCGGGGCCTGACATCATCATCGCCGAAGCGGCCTTCGCGGCACAGGAAAATCACCGGACAAGGACGGGCTGATGCTGGTTCATCACTACGGCGCCACCATCGAATGGGGCATGTGCGATCCCGCCGGGATCGTGTTCTACCCTCGATATTTCGAGCTTTTCGACAACAGCCTCGCGGCCCTGTTCAAGCACGCCACCGGCCTTAACAAATTTCAGATGTTGCACAAATGGAACATCGCCGGCTTCCCCAGCGTCGAGACGCGGGCCAAATTCTCCCGCCCCTGCCGCTTCGGCGACGTGGTGACCATCGCCACCCACATCGCCGAATTCCGCCGCAGCAGCTTTTCCATCGAGCATCGGCTGATGCACCAGGATGGCGCGCTCGCCGTCGAGGGCTTCGACACCCGCGTCTGGACGGTGCGCGATCCTGATGATCCCACCAGGATCAAATCCGCGCCGCTGCCCGAGGACCTGCTGAAATGCTTCCGCGACACCTAAAGCGCATGCAGCCGCGCGAGCAGGCCCAGAAGCTGCGCCCGGCCATCCTCGCCCAGTGCCGCGTTCACCCGCGCCTCGTGCGCGCCCACCAGTTGCTCGATGCGCTGCATCGCCACCGCGCCGGCCGGCGTCAGATACAGCCGCACCGCCCGCCGGTCGGTGGCCGACGGCAGCCGCCGCACCAGCCCGCGCGCCTGCAGGCCGTCGAACAAGGTGACGAAATTCGCCCGCTTGATGCCCAGCGCATCGGCCACCAGGCTCTGCTGGAGCCCTGGCGTCTGCCGCAGGATCAGCAACACCGCATATTGCGCCGGGCGAATGTCCAACTCGCCAAGTCCGCGGTGAAAATCAGCGAACACCGCAAGCTGCGCGCGCCGCAACTGGTAGCCCACCTGCCCGCCCAGCGCGCCCAGATCGACGCCGCCCAGCTCGACACCGCCCAGCTCGACACCGCCCGCCTCGC
>DAHWBL010000409.1 GCA_027323595.1 Acetobacteraceae bacterium
CGCGCGCGCGGTGGTGGCGGGCGGCTGGCGGGTCGGCATCGCGGGTCAGTTCGCCGGCGGGGTGACGTCGCCGGAGTCGCTGAGCCCGCCGAATCGGCTGGGCATGCGCGGCGGCGCGGCGCGGTCCTGCGCGAGGCGGGCGCGGATTTCGTCGAGTCGCTGGGCGGTGTCGGTGGCGGCGGCGGCGGTGGTGGGTGCGGCGACCTGCCAGCCATCGGCGACCGCCTCGGCGGGTGGCATCTCGGCCGGGGGCGGGGCGATGTCGGGCGCGCCCATGCCCGGGGTGAGCGGGATGACCGGGGCCAGCGCCTCGTCCTCGGCCGGGGCGCCAGGCGGGGTGAGCGGCACCGGCGGCGGCAGGCGCGAGATGCCCAGCGCCGAGCCTGGCGGGATGTAGGCCGGCATGATGGGCTGCGGCGGCGCGGCACCCTGGTGCATCACGCAGCCGCCCAGAAGCAGGGTTCCGGCCCAGATCGGCAGCCGTTTTGAGAGCGTCATCGGGTTCTCCATCACCAGGGCCGCTTGCGCCCGGCCCGGTTCGATTCTATGCACCGCCCACACGCCGCTGTCGTGGCCGTGCCGGCGATGCTGTTGTAGCTCAGTGGTAGAGCACTCCCTTGGTAAGGGAGAGGTCGAGAGTTCAATCCCCTCCAACAGCACCAGCCGCCGGCAGGCCTATCCAACCAGCCGCCGGCAGGCCTATCCAGCCGCCTGCAGGCCCAACTAGCCGCTGCTTAGATCAGCCCTGGCGGGAGCGAAAGCGCCGGGACCGGATGGTTGTCACGATGAATTGCATGTGACATCCCGCCCGGCAGGGTTCAACATGTCGTAATGACCAACCCCATGCAGTTTTTTTCAGGCTCCAGAGCCGGTTGCCAGCAGCCATCGCCGGGGGTGCGGCCGCGCGCATGGCTCGGGCTTGCGGCCTGGCTCGTCGCGGTCGCACCGGCCATCGCCGCGCCACCGCCGGCGGTGCTGGCGCAACCCGCGCCGGACCTGTCGGCGCCCGCTTTGCCCGCCCCCGCTTTGCCCGCTGCCGAGTTGCCCGCTGCCGAGTTGCCGACCGGGCCGGCGCTGCCGCCGATCGTTGCGGGTGACAGCGGCGAGCATCATCCCGGCAAGATGGTTTTCGCCGAGCTGGTCACGTCCGATCTCGCCGGCGCGACGCGCTTCTACGGCACGCTGTTCGGCTGGCGGATCGAGCCGCTGGCGGATGCACGCGCGCGGCACGCCCCCTCGAACTATGCCCAGGCGATGCTGGGCGGACATCCGGTGGCCGGCATGGTCGAGCGCCCGATCCCGCCCGGCGAGCATCGCCAGCCCTCCTGGATCAGTTTTTTCGCGGTGACAGACATGCGCGCCGCGCGCCAGCTCGCCGAGGAGCACGGCGCCCGCCCGTTGCTCGGGCCGCACCGCATCCCCGGGCGCGGTGCCCAGGCGGTGCTGGCCGACCCGCAAGGCGCGGTGTTCGCCATCATCGCCTCCCAGCATGGCGATCCGCCGGACCTGCCGGCCGATCCTGGCGAGTGGATATGGAGCGCGCTGATCACCACCGATCCGGACGCCGCCGCCGGATTTTATCAGACGCTGTTCGACTATGAGGTGTTCGAGCTGCCGCCGAGCCCGGGCGCGCAGCATCTGATCCTGGCCGATGCCGCGTATGCGCGCGCCAGCGTCAACACGCTGCCGGCCGGCCAGCCCGGCCAGCATTCCCACTGGATCAGCTTCATCCGCGTGGCCGATGCCGCCGCGACCGCGGCGCGGGTGACCGCGCTTGGCGGGCGCGTGCTGGAGCCGCCGCGCATGGACCGCCATGGCGCGCGGGTGGCGCTGGTGGCCGATCCGCAGGGGGCCGCGTTCGGGGTGATGGAGTGGCGCGACGAGGACACGCCCGGTCCGGGCGACGGCGCGGCGGGGGCGAAATGAGCCGCCCGATGGACCCGATGCGCTGGCTGCTGCTGGCCGGGTTGCTGCTGGCCGGCTGTGCGGTCGGCCCCTATGGCGGCGGTGGCTACGGCTATGGCGGCGGCTATGGCGATGGGGGCGGCGGCTTCGGGATGGATTATTTCGAACCCTTCGGAATCGGTTATGGCGGCTGGGGCGGCGGCTACGGCGTGGGTCCGTATCCCGAGGGCGGCTTCCGGCGCGACGGCTTCGACCGTGGCGGCTTCGGACGCGGCGGCTTCGACCGGGGCGGATTCGGTCGCGGCGGCTTCGCCGGCGGTGGACCGGGCGGCCGTGGGTTCCGCGCCGCCGGACCAGGCCGGGCGATGCCCTCGATCCCCTCGCGCGGCGGTGGCGGCGGCTTTCGCGGCGGCGGCGGTGGGCGCGGCGGCGGTGGTGGCGGCCATGGCGGCGGCGGTCACCACTGAGGGATCAGGGTAGCTCAGCCACCCAGAAAGGCGCGGCGGATGTCGGGGCTCGCCGCCAGTTCCGCTGCCGGACCCGCCAGCACCAGCTCGCCCAGCCGCAGCACGCTGCCATGGCCGCACACCGACAAGGCGCGCGCCGCGTTCTGCTCGGCCAGCAGCACCGCGGTGCCGCTGGCCACGATCTGCGGAATGCGCCCCAGCACCTCCTCGGTCAGCCGCGGCGACAGCCCCAGCGACGGCTCGTCCAGCAGCAGCAACCGCGGCGCGTTCATCAGCGATCGCCCGATCGCCAGCATCTGCTGCTGGCCGCCGGAGAGCTGCCAGGCGTTCGCGCCGGGGCGTTCGCCGAGCGCGGGAAACAGGGTGAACATCTGCTCCAGCCGCCGCGCCCGCTCGGCCCGTCCGGCCCAGCAGGCCACCAGCAGATTGTCGCGGATCGACAGGCCCGGAAAAACCCGCCGCCCTTCGGGGCAATAGCCCAGCCCCAGCCGGGCACGGCTGGCCGCCGGCAGCGCGGTGATGTCGGTCCCGGCGAAGCGGATGCGCCCCGCGCGCGGCCGCAGCAGCCCGATGATCGTGCGCATCAGGGTGGATTTGCCGGCCCCGTTGGCGCCCAGCAGCGCCACCGCGCCGCCCGCCGGCACGCCCAGCGACACCCCGCGCAGGGCGGCGATCTGTCCGTAGCTGACGAAGCAATTCTCGATTTCCAGCAGCATCAGGCCGCCCCCCGCCCGAGATAGGCCTCGATCACCAGCGGGTCGGACTGGATTTCCGCCGGGCTGCCGCTGGCGATCACGCGGCCATGGTCGAGGCAGATCATCCGGTCGGCGAGCGGCAGCAGGAACGGCATGTTGTGCTCGATCACCAGCAGCGCGAGCCCGCCCTGGGCAAGGTCGCGCAGCCTGGCGGCGAGGTCGGCCTGTTCGGTCTCGTTCAGCCCCGCCGCCGGTTCGTCGAGCAGCAGCAGCCTTGGCCGCAGCGCCAGCGCGCGGGCGATCTCCACCCGTCGGCGGATGCCATAGGCGAGGCTGCCGGCGGGCAGTTGCGCCACCTCCGCCGCGCCCGCCGCCTCCAGCAGCGTGCGGGCGATGCCGCGCGCGCGGGTGAATTGCGGCCCGGTGCCGCCCAGCGCCCGCAGCAGGCCGACCGAGGCGGCCTCCACCGCGATGGCGACATTGTCGAGCGCGCTCATCTCCGCCACCAGCGACACCGTCTGGAAGGTGCGCGCCAGACCGGCCCGCGCGATCGCGTGGGTGGGCAGGCGGGTGATGTCGGCGCCGAGGAATCGGATGCGCCCGGCATCGGGGCGATACAGGCCGGTGACGCAGTTGAGCAGCGTGGTCTTGCCCGATCCGTTCGGCCCGATCAGCCCCAGCACCTCGCCGGGGGCGAGGCGGAGGCTGACATCATCGAGCGCGCGCAGCCCGCCGAAGCTGCGGGTGAGGGCGTCGATTTCCAGCAGCGGGCCGCGGGTGACCGCGATCGGCGGCACCGGCAGCGCCGGCGGCAGCGGCGCCGGGGCGGGCCTGAGGAGCCGCGCGAGCAGCGTTTCGGCCGCCTCGGTGATGCCCTCGGGCAGCAGCACGATCACCGCCAGCAGGATCGCGCCATAGGCGAGCAGGTAGTAATCGCGCAGCGCGCGGAACCATTCGGGCAGCAGCGTCACCAGCACCGCCCCGCCGATCGCCCCGGCGACCCGGCGGCGCCCGCCCACCACCGCGATGGTGAGGCAGGTGACCATCACTGGAAAGCCGAGCACGTCGGGCGAGACGACGCGGATGGTGTGGACATACAGCGCGCCGGCGAACCCGCCATAGGCGGCCGAGGCGAGGAAGGCGGCGAAGCGCAGCGCGTCGGTGTCGAGCCCGATCGCGCGCGCGGTGGCGCCGTCCGCGCGCATCACCGCGAAGCCCGCGCCGGCGAGCCCGCCGGTCATGCGCGCCGCGAGCCACCCGCCGACCGCCACCGCCGACCACACCAGCGCCAGGCTCTGCCAGCCGGCGCGGATGGGAAAGCCGGCGAGCGTGAGGCCGCCGATGCCGCCGATGCCGTTCGCCCCGCCGGTCAGCCCCACCCACTCGGTGGCCACCAGCAGCGCGATCTGGCTGATGATCAGCGTTGCGAGCGCGAAATAATGGGTTTGCAGCCGCAGCACCGGGATCGCCACCAGGGCGGCCAGCAGCACCGGCAGCCCCACCGCGAGCGGCAGCGCCAGATCGAAGCCGATGCCGTAGCGCGCGGCGGCGATGCCGGCGGCATAGGCGCCGATGCCCATGAAGGTGCCCGACGAGAGCGCGAGCGCGCCGGCCTGGCCGAAGATCATCAGATAGCCGAGGGCGAGCAGCGCGTAGATGCCGGCCACCGACAGCACCCGCAGCGTGTACGGGCTGCCATGGGCGATCGCCCAGGCGCCATAGATCGCGCCGATCGCCAGCAGCAGCAGCGGCAGCGGGCGCCTCACGCGCGCGACCTCGCCGCCTGGCCGAACAGCCCCTGCGGGCGCAGCATCAGCAGCAGGAGGATGACGATGTCGAGCGCGATGGTGGACATGGTCTGCGAAAACGCGCCGCTGATCGCATCGAGCCCGGGCAGCAGCAGCGGCAGGGCCGGCCACAGCACCTCGAACAGCGCGATTAGCAGCGCGCCGGTGACCGCGCCGGCGATGCTGCCCCAGCCGCCGATGGTCACCGCGATGTAGGCCTTGAGGATATAGTTGGCGCCATCGACGGGGGTGACGAAGAACAGATTGGCGAGCAGCAGCCCGGCGGCACCCGCGAGGGAAGCGGCGACCGCGAAGGTGGCGATCACCATCGCATCGACACGGATGCCGATGGCAGCGGCAATGTCGCGGTCCTGCGCGGTCGCGCGCAGCCGCCGCCCGGTCTGGGTGTGCATGAACATCACATACAGCGCGCCGATCAGCGCGGCGGCGACGAGGATGATGGCGAGCTTCTGCCCCGGCCCGTCACCGCCGGGAAGCAATGGCGGGGCGGCGCGCGCCTGTGCGCCAAAGCCCAGCGTGGCCGCGTTCTGCGCGATGATGCCGACCGCGATGGTGCTGATGAACACCGATTCCGGCGGGCGTCGGCGCAGCGGCAGATAGGCCACCAGCGCCACCGCCACGCCGACCAGCGCGAGCCCGGCCATGACCAGCGGCAACAGCAAAACCCCTGGCCAGTCCAGCATCGAGGCGAAGCTGACGGCGGCGAACCCGCCCGCCATCACCAGATCGCCCTGGGCGAAATTGACCGCGCCGGTGGCGTTGAGGATCAGCACGAAGCCCAGCGCCACCAGCGCGTAGGCGGCGCCGAGGGCGAGCAGGTTGAAGACGATCTGGCCGAGGTCCACGGCGTTGGTCTGGCTGGGTTACGGGGTCTTGTCGAAATGCCAGGCCACGCGCGGCACGCGGCTCG
Organism: Acetobacteraceae bacterium; assembly: GCA_027323595.1. Classification (GTDB taxonomy): domain Bacteria; phylum Pseudomonadota; class Alphaproteobacteria; order Acetobacterales; family Acetobacteraceae; genus CAIVDX01. The sequence continues at coordinate 5,786 of DAHWBL010000409.1, forward strand.
CGCCGTCGTAGCAGACGATGACCGCCGAATGCGCCATGTTGCCGGTGCCGTCGGAACGATAGCGCATCGCCAGCCCGTCATACTGCATCGTCGCGAGCGCCTTGGTGATGTCGGCGGCGGTGCGCGCGCCTTGGGCGGCCGCGGCCAGCACCATGTTGGTGGCGTCATATTGCGCCAGCGCGAAGCCGTCGGGGGTGGCGTCGAAGGCGGCGCGGTAGGCGTCCACGAAGGCGGCCATCGCCGGGGTTTCGCGCGATTCCGGCGAGGCGGAGGTTTCCGCGCAGGCGCCGGCGAGTTCGCCCGGCTCCAGCAGCGCGGTGGTGGCCGGCTGGGTGAGGCCCGAGCCGGCGATGATCGCCACCTTCCAGCCCGACGCCGCCACCGCCTTCATCAGCAGCGCGGTCGGCCCGCCATGCAGTTGCAGCAGCAGCGAATCCGCGCCCGCCGCGCGTGCCTTGGCAAGGCTCGGCGCGAGGTCCTTCACCGCCACGTCGAGCCCGTCCTCATAGACCGGCGTGATCGCGGCTTCCTTGAGCCGGGCAAGGATTTCGGCGTGCCCGCTTTGGCCGTAGGCGGTGGTCTGATACAGGATCGCCGGATGCGCGATCTTGAAATGATCGATCGCATAGCGCACCTGCGCCGCCTTGGCGACATCGTCGCCGGGGAAGAAGCGGAAGATGTAGGGGTTGTGTTTCTGGGTGATCGCCGCGGTGCCCGAGATGGTGATCAGCGGCACCTTGTTTTCCTCGGCGACCGGCAGCAGTGCCAGCATCTGCGTGCCCAGCATCGGCGCCACCGCGGCGGCGACGGCGCCATCCGACAGCGCGCGTTCGAGCGCGTTCACCGCCACCTCCGGCGAGGTGCCGGTGTCGATGACGCTGGATTTGATGGTGATGCCGGCAGGAGGTTTGCGCAGCGCCAGCACCGCGCCGTTGCGCTGGCTCGCGCCCTCGACGGCGAGAAACCCGGTGATCGGCACCAGCACCGGAATGTCGAGCTCGGCGGCGCGCGCGAGGCACGGGACGGCGGCGAGGGGGGCGGCGGCGAGGGTGGCGAGCAGGGCCGCGCGCAGGGCGGTGTGCATCATGCTTCCTTTGGTCATGGCCCGTCTTTCTATCATGATCCGAGCGGGCGTTTGAGGCCGAGCTGGTCGCGCAGCATCGGTCCGGCATATTCGGTGCGGAACAGCCCGCGGCGTTGCAATTCGGGCACCAGCAGGCGCACCGGTGCCTCGATGCCGCCTTGCAGATAGGGCGGCTGGATCATGAAGCCGTCGGCGGCTTTTTTGACGAACCACTCTTCCATCCGGTCGGCGATCTGGTTCGCCGTGCCGACGACAAAGCGCCCCGAGCCGGAGCCGTAGCGGCGGCCGACCTCGGCGAGGCTGAGCCCCTGCTTTTGCGTCATCTCCGCGACTTCCTTGTAGTGGCCATGCACTCCGGGCACGTCCATCACCGGCAGCACCTCGTTCTGCGGGAACTGCGCGAGGTCGATGTCCAGATGATAGGCCAGCGTGGACAGGCCCGCGCGCGGCTCGGCGAGGCTGTCCAGCAGGGTCTTGCGTTCCTGCGCGATCGCCTCGGTTTCGCCCATCACCGGCGACATGCCGGGCAGGATCACGAGGTCGTCGGGGTCGCGGCCGAACCCGGCGGCGCGGCGTTTCATGTCGGCATAGAATTCAATGCCGGATTCAAGCGATGCGTGGGTGACGAAGACGATGTCGGTCCAGCGCGCGGCGAAATCGCGCCCGCGCGCCGACGCGCCGGCCTGGATGAACACCGGCCGGCCCTGCGGCGGGCGCGGCACGTTGAGCGGCCCGGCGACGTCGAACCAGGTGCCGTGATGGTCGATCGCGGCGACGTTGGCGGGGGCGGCGAACAGCGGTGCCGCGGGGTCCATCACCAAGGCGCCGTCCTGCCAGCTTTCCCAAAGTTTGCAGGCCACCTGCATGAACTCGTCGGCGCGGTCATAGCGCTGGTCGTGCGAAAGCTGGTCGCGGCGGAGGAAATTATGGGATTCGGAATCCTGGAACGAGGTGACGATGTTCCACGCCGCGCGGCCGCCGGAGAGGTGGTCGAGGGTGGCGAGCTGGCGGGCGATCTGGAACGGCTCGAAATAGGAGGTGGAGATGGTGGCGGCGAGCCCCAGATGGCGCGTCTGTCCGGCGAGCAGCGCCAGCACGATGATCGGATCAAGCCGCAGCGCGCCGAGCGCGCCGTAGCGCAACTGGCTGTCCATGCTGGCGTCGAGCCGGTTCGGCACGGCCAGGATGTCGGCGATGAACATCAGGTCGAAGCAGCCCTGCTCCAGCAGGCGCGCGGTCTCGATATAGGCGGCGGCATCGGTGAAATCGCGCACCGCGCCGGGATAGCGCCAGCCGCCATGATGGCCCGATACCGGCCCGGCGGAACAGAACGCCGCGAGCCGCATCTGGCGCGACGCGCTCATGCCGCGATCGCCGTGACGGTCACCGGCGCGGTGCGCGCCACGGTGTTGTAGAGCGGGCAGACATCCTTGAATTCCTGCACCAGCTCGGCGGCGACCTGCTGGGTGACGCCATGGATGGTGAAGCTGAAATAGACATGCGCGAAGCGGGTGCGATCCTGGGGGTCGGGCGTGTAGCTGGCCTCGGCGGCATAGCTCGCGGCGATCCCGCGCTGATGCGCGCAGTCCGCGATGACCGCGAGCGCGCAGGTGACGATGCCGGCGAGGAACAGCTCGGCCGCACCTGGCGCCTCGCCGGCACCGCCGCGTGGCTTGGTCGCGTCGGCGACGAAATGATTGCCGCGCGCATCGAGCACGAAGCGGCCCTTGACCGGGGTGCTGACGGCGGTGACCCTGGGGTCTGGTTTCATGGCCTGGCTCCTTTCTGCGCGCGCACCTGCACCTCGGCGAGGAAGGGCACGAGCGGATGCACACCCAACCCTACCAGAGCCGGCACGTCCATGGCCAACAGCGCCGGCAACTGCGCGGCGGGCACGGCGAATTCGGTGGCATAGGCGGCGGGGTCGGCGATGAAGCGGGCGCGCGCGGCGCGGTCATGGGCGAGGGCGTGGATCGCCGAGATCAGCGGCACCAGCGCCGGATCGGTGGCCGGATAATGCGGGCGGGCGGTGTCGTCGCGGATGGCGAACCAGGCGAGCGAGGCGTAGTTGTGATGCCAGCTCGGGTCCATCTGGCAGATATCGGGCACCTGCTCGCCGAGCGCGCCGGCGGCGGCGGCCCAGCAGCGCAATTCGATGTTGCCCGTGTCGTCCAGCTCTTTTTCGGAATAGCCGATCAATGACTTGAGATTGCCGGCGCGCAGTTTCTCCAGTACGCGCAAATCCCAGTCGAGCTCGGGGTTGGCGTAGCGGTCGGTGCCGGGGAAGTGCGACATCCCGCCCGAGGCGAGCACCACGGTGCGCAGCCCCAGCCGGGTGACCGCGCGGCCCACCGCCTGGCCGAAGGCGTAGCAGCGCTCCGGGCTGGGCTGTGGCGGCAGATAGGCGTTCACATAGATCGGCAGGATCGGTGCGGTGTGGCCCAGATGGGTCAGCGGGATGCCGATGGCATAATCGATCTTTGCCGTGCTGCTGAAGGCCGGATCGAAACCCTGGGCGTAGAGGTCGCGCACGATCGCCTGGCCGATGTCACCGGGAACCTGCCAGTGAAAATCGCGCCCGGCGAAGCCACCGCGGGCCTCGCCGCCGACATGGATGGTGAAGGCGGGGGCCACCTGGTGGAAAAACTGCTCGGCGTGGTCGTTGGAAAAGATGATCCACAGGTCCGGGGCGAGCGCGCGCAGACGCTCGCCGATATGGGCGGCGACATCGCGCACGCGCTGCACGTTGTCCACATCCTCGGTGGGAGGCATGGTGAAGAACTGCGGCGCGTGCGGCAGCATCGCGCCGCCGATGATGCTGCTGCGCATCGGCGGCTACACGCGCGATATCTCGTAGGTGGAGGGCGCGAACAATTCCTCGATGCCGACCTTGCGCGAGGTCAGTCCCTGTTCGAACGCATATTGGGTGAGGGCGGCCAGCTCGTTCGCGTTTTCATCCACGCCGTAGCGCCAGAAATCGCGCCCCATCAGCGCCTCGGTGGCCTTGGCCTCGTCATCGATCCAGGGCAGGGTGGTGATCAGCGCGTTGACATCGTGCAGATCGCGCATGGCGATTTCCTTGGCTTCGCAAAATGCCTTGTACAGGCTGGTGGCGAGCCACGGATGCTGTTCGGCCAGCGAGCGGCGGATGCCGATCAGGTGCATGATCGGGAACAGCTTCGTCTGGCGCCAATATTCCTGCTCGGTGCCGCGCACATCGGAAAACAGGCGGCGGATGTGGGGTTCGCCGGCCAGATAGCTGCTCGGCGGGCGGGCGGTGAACAGCGCATCGAGCTAGCCGTCGCGCAGCATGTCGACCAGCGTCTGGTGTGGTTCGAGCGGCACGAGATCGAGCCCCTCGATCGGCGCGAGCGGGGTGCGCTCGGCGCGGCCGGGCTGTTACTGGCCGCCGTTGCGCCAGTGGCACTCGGTGGGCAGCACGCCATGGACATGCTGGAGCATGCCGCGGATCCAGACCACCGCGGTGATCTGATATTCGGGCACGCCGATGCGCTTGCCGCGCAGGTCCTCGGGTTTTTCGATGCCCGAGCCGGCGCGCACATAGATGCCCGAATGGCGGAACACGCGCGAGACGAAGGCGGGAATACCGATATAGTCGCTGGTGCCCGATGCGATGGTGCGCAGATAGGAGCTGAACGACAGCTCGGAGACGTCGAACTCGCCATAGCGGAAGGTGCGGAAGAAGATTTCTTCAGGATAGAGCGGGAAACAGCTGGTCTGGCAGCCCTCGACGCGGACCCTGCCGTCGATGATGCCGCGCGTGCGGTCGTAATTTCCCACAGCGATGGTCAGCGGCAGATCGGGCATCAGATGGTCCCCCTTGGAGTGATGTGATGGGAACCATCAAAGCAACCAAGCCAGGGCGGCGCAACCCGCCCTATTCTGAGCGCACCCGCACATAGCTGCCCGGCGCCGGCTCGATCGGGTCGATCGGCGCGCGCGCGGGCACAAGCTGCGGCGCGAGCGCGCTCACCCAGCGGTTCCAGTCCGGCCACCATGAGCCGGCCATTTCGGTGGCGCCGGTGAACCAGTCATCGGCGCTGGCCGGCAGCTCGGAATTGATCCAGTGGCTGTATTTGCCGGAGTCCGGCGGGTTCACCACACCGGCGATGTGGCCCGATGCGGCCAGCACGAAGCGGGTGTCGCCCGCCATCAGCCGCGCGCCGCGATAGGTGGAGCGCCAGGGGGCGATGTGGTCCTCGCGGGTGGACAGGAAATAGGTCGGGATGGCGATCTGGTGCAGGTCGATCGGTTCGCCGAGCAGGCTGAGCGCGTCCGGCACGATCAGCTCATTTTGTTGATACATCTTGCGCAGATAGAAACTGTGCATGCGCTCGGGCATGCGGGTGGAATCGGCGTTCCAGTACAGCAGGTCGAACGGGAACGGCTCGTTGCCGAGCAGGTAGTTGTTCACCACGAACGACCAGATCAGGTCGTTGGCGCGCAGCATGTTGAAGGTGGTGGCCATCTCCTCGCCTTCGAGATAGCCGTGCCGGTGCATCTTTTCCTCAAGCAGGGTGATCTGTTCCTCGTCGATGAACACGCCAAGCTCGCCGACCTCGGTGAAATCGAGCATGGTGGCGAGGAAGGTGGCAGAGGCGATGCGATGGTCCTGCCGACGCGCCATCCAGGCGAGCGTGGTGGCCAGCAGCGTGCCGCCCAGGCAGTAGCCGATGGCGTTGATCTGCTCCTGCCCGGTGATCCGCGCGATCGCCTCGACCGCTTCCACCACGCCCTGCTGCATGTAGTTGTCGAAGCCCTCACCGGCGAGGCGCTCGTCGGGGTTGACCCAGGAGATCACGAACACGCTGTGCCCCTGGGCCACCGCCCAGCGGATGAAGCTGTTCTTGGCGCGCAGGTCGAGAACGTAGAATTTGTTGATCCAGGGCGGCACGATCAGCAGCGGGCGTTGCAGCACCTGGTCGGTGGCGGGAGTGTATTGGAGCAGCTGCATCAGATCGTTCTGGTACACCACCCCGCCGGGTGAGACCGCGATGTTCTCGCCGAGCTTGAAGGCGTCCATATCGGTCATGCGGATCGACAGCCGGCCGCGCCCGCGCTCGAGGTCGTTGAGCAGGTTGTTCAGCCCCTTGATCAGGTTTTCGCCGCCCGATTCGGCGGTGCGGCGCAGCACCTCGGGGTTGGTGAGCACGAAATTGCTCGGGCTCATCGCATCGACGAACTGGCGGGTGTAGAAATCCACCTTCTGCGCGGTCTTGGCGTCCAGCCCATCGACATGGCGCACCACGTCCTGAAAATAGCGGGCGGACAGCAGGTAGGATTGCTTGATGAAATCGAACACCTCGGAATCGTTCCACGCCGAATCCTTGAAGCGCTTGTCGGCGGGGTCCGACGTGATCACCGGCTCGGCATCGATGCCCAGCATGCGCCGCGTGGTGTTCTGCCACAGCGTCATGTAATCCTGCCAGAAACCGATCTGTGCCTGCAGGAGCTGGCCGGGGTTGGCGATCAGCCGGGCCGTCATCTCCATGAAGGCGTTGCCCAGATTGAGCGGATCCAGATGCGGCGCCTCCAGCGACTGCCGCTTGAGCCAGTCCGCGACGATGCGTTGGGAGCGTTCGGCGATGTCGCTCATCGATCGGCCGAGGGCCTCGGGGTCGGGCAGGCGAAAATCGGTGGGCGGGGTGCTCGGCTGGTCGGCCATGGTCCGGGGTGTCCTCAAGGCATGGCGGCGGGGCCGACATGGTGGGCGCGGTCGGGGTTTGGTAAGCGCTGCGGCGCCACGCTAGGCTCCGCCGGAGTTGGATATCGGCACGAAGTTGAATTGGATGCGCGGTATGAGCCGAAACGGACAAGGATACGCTAGAGGGCCGAGCCGGGTGGTTCAAGACACGCTGCTGTGCGCGCTGGTGGGCCTTTGCGGGTGCGCGCGCCTGCCCGAGCCCGATCCGGTGGCCTGGTGGCACCAGCTCCAGGGGGGCGCGATCGCCGAGCAGCGCCCCGAGCCGCCCGGCGCCACCGACCCCTATCCCAATCTGGGCACCGTGCCGGCGCGACCGGCGCCGATCGACCGGGCGGCGCAGGCCGGGCTGTCGGAGCGCCTCGCGGTGGCGCGCGACATCGCCGAGCGCGCCGCCGCCGCCGACCCGCTGGTGGCCCCGGATGGCGCCCCG